>NZ_PGEM01000077.1 GCF_002934005.1 Cuspidothrix issatschenkoi CHARLIE-1
GAGGAAATATCAAATCGTTGAAAGCATTTATATTCCATCCGGTTAGCGTCAAGAAATTATTAACCAGCTAATCATAAGTAATTATTATCTATACTATGTCTGCTGATTAAGTATTGGGAATCAAAAAGTATTCTATACTGCACAGTATTTGGCGATCTCCCTTCAGGAAAAAACTTTTTGGTTTACTGCTAGGAAGTACGGTGCTATTGATTATGTTCGTTCATGCGGTATTAGGTTTGAATTTAGGTATTTCTTTGTGATGTTGTGATTGCCAAAGCTACCAGAGATGAATTATTTGTGTAGAAAACAAATTCAATTTTGATATTGATGCTGTATTTTCTATACTGGGTGCTTTGGCAATTAAATTTTTTATGATGCAGACGAGTGGAATAATTATCTGTCTTAGTTATATTTTGGGTTTGCTAGTGACGGCAATTCCTTGGAGCGGTGTGGGAATGTTGCTGTTGGGTGTGGTGGGGGCGGTTTTATTTCCGAGAATTGTGCGAAAATTTGCCCTGAAAAAAGAAGTTGGTGTGGGTAAAACAAAGGCGGCAGTTAATAACTGGGTGGGTACTCCCCATCCTAGAATATGGGTGATAGCTGGGTTGGTGGGTTATTTGGCGAGTGTGTATTTGCAGTGGCGATCGCCCCAACCAGGAATACAAGATATTAGTCAGTTTATTGCTGAAGATGGTGGTAATGTTGAACAAGTGGTGATTGTCCGGGGCTTGGTAGATAGTAATCCCCGGATCACTCGTAGTCAACGAGGACAATTTTGGCTAACAGCAACTCAGTTAAATCTGGTGAACAATGATAGGAAAGCACTTCAAGGAACGGCGGGAAAATCAAAGGGGGTAACTGGTAGGTTATATGTGACCGTGCCGATATTGCAATCTACAGGGTTATATCCTGGACAGCAAATTGCGGTGACGGGATTTTTGTATAAACCCACAGCAGCTTTAAATCCTGGTGGTTTTGATTTTCAGAAATATCTGCGGCAGGAGGAAACTTTTGCGGGTTTAGTTGGTAGCCAGATTAAAATTTTGGACGATGAACGTCCTTGGGGATGGTGGCAACTGCGTCAGCAAATTGTGCGATCGCAAGCTCGGTTATTAGGTGTTCCTGAAGGTCCTCTTGTTAGTGCAATGGTTTTAGGTGGTAAGGCTGTTGATTTACCTTATGATATTCGGGATTTATTTGTTAACACTGGTTTAGCTCCGGCTTTAGCTGCATCTGGGTTTCAAACTTCTCTAATTTTGGGTATAGTTTTACAGTTAACAAAACGTACAAATAAAGCGACGCAGATTACTCTGGGTGGCTTGAGTTTAATCGTATTTTTGTTTTTAGTAGGTTTTGAACCTGCGGTGTTAAGAGCCGTAATTATGGGTTTTGCGGTTTTAATAGGTTTGGCTTTGGAAAGAGGCATTAAACAATTAGGATCTTTATTAATAGCTGCAACATTATTATTGTTGTTTAATCCTTTATGGATTTGGAATTTAGGTTTTCAATTGAGTTTTTTGGCAACTTTGGGTTTAGTCGTTACATCACCACCAATTATTCAAAGGTTAGATTGGCTACCACCTGCGATCGCTGCTTTAATTTCTGCACCTTTAGCAGCGACAATTTGGACTTTACCACGACTGCTAGAGTTTGCTTGTGTAATTATAGTTTACAGTATACCTCTGAGTATTTTGACCACACCATTTATTTCTATTATTAGTATTGGGGGAATGATTACTGGTTTAATAAGTTTAATTTCTCCAAATTTAGGTGGTAATTTAGCCAGTCTCTTATATTATCCTACCCATTGGTTAATTCAAATGGTAGAATTTTTTGATAATTTACCAGGAAGTCAGATACCTGTTGGGAGTATATCAATTGGGCAAATGTTGACTATCTACATTTTAATTATTTTAGTTTGGTTATTGCCGTGGTGGCAAAAACGGTGGTGGTTTGCGGGTTCAATAGCTGTAGGTTTGGTATTGATTCCTGTGTGGTATTCTGCTAATAATCTGGTGAGAATTACTTTATTAGAAACGAGAACAGAACCAGTTTTAGTAATTCAAGATCGTGGGAATATTGCTTTAATTAATAGTGGTGATGACGGGACGGGCAGATTTACTATTTTACCATTTCTAAGACAACAAGGCATAAATCAAATTAATTGGGCGATCGCTAGTAAGTTTCCTGGTTCTACCCATGATGCTTGGTTGGAAATTCTGCACAGTCTACCAATTAAAAATTTATATGACTATAACCCGAATTTAGAAAACAATCTTGAAACTCAGGTATTACAACAGCAACTACAAAAACAGCAAGGAATTTATCAAAATTTAGAAGTTGGACAACCTATAAATACGCCGACAATTATGGGACGATTAATTAATAATCAAGTACCAATTTTAAAACTACAAATGTTTAATCAAACTTGGTTGTTAGTGGGGAGTATTAAAGCTCGACAAATTGCCGAATTGGTGAAAACAGGAGAATTGTTTTCTCCACAGGTCTTATGGTGTCCATCAGAATCTTTACAAGATTTAGTTACAGCACTAAAACCACAAGTTGCGATTGCTCCTGGTAGTAATTTAGATAATAAAGCATTATCTTTTTTAAATAAAGGACAAACAAAGATTTTCTTAACTGGTAAAGATGGGGCAATTCAATGGACACCCAATGGCAATTTTCAATCTTTCATCCAAACAACAGAAAATAAATCTTCCGTTTTGTAATATCAATAATTTTAGGAAATCAGATCCCGAACTTATATAAAAAGACCGGGATCTTTTTATTGATAACTAATGTTAGAACTGTTATAGAATGAGTTAGGCAGCTTCAGGATTAAGACGACTCATTTGCCATGTTGTGTATGTACCGATGGGACTCCAAAGTAAATAAGGAAATAATAGTAATGCTGCTGGCAAAGATACTGATACAACTGTTAGGGTAATTAACAGGCAAATGAGTAATCCTGTACCACCAAGAATTGTACCAATGGTGAGACTACGAAGACGTAACATGACAGGGGTATAAGCTATGGTAAATATCTCTAATAAGAGGTATAAAGCCATCATTAAGCGGGTTGAATCAGTATTGGGATTGTGTTCCCAAATGATGTAAGCTGACCAAGCACCACAGATAAATATTACAGTCCAAATTAGGGGGATTAGTGATTCAAAGGTCAGCCATTTAGGTCTTTTAAGTTGTCGAAACCATTGACTTTTATTTGGTGTAATACAGTTACCAATAAAGCCGACTAATAATACTATACCACCAATGATTAGCCAAGATTTAATCATAATTGCCTTGGTGTTAACTTCCAGATAAGTATGATATCACCTAAGTAGGTTAGCGTTAAAAATTGTCGTTATAGCAGGTAAAAAGGTTGTACCTCATTTGAATGAAATATGCTGTATCTATTGGTAAAACTTTAATCGAGGTTGGTGGGCATTGCCCACCCTCGCAAGTAATTTCCGAGTTGGAAATAATGCTTAAACGTTAAACCGGAATAACATCACATCCCCTTCTTGGACGATATACTCCTTACCTTCACTTCTGACTAAACCTTTTTCCTTAGCGCCATTCATCGAACCATAGGTAACTAAATCATTATAAGCTACAGTTTCAGCGCGAATAAAACCGCGTTCAAAGTCAGAGTGAATGACTCCTGCTGCTTGGGGTGCAGACATTCCGGCATGAATTGTCCAAGCGCGGGTTTCTTTTGGTCCACAGGTGAAATATGTCCGTAAACCTAAAAGACTGTAAGTTGCACGAATTAAAGATTTTAAACCGCCTTCTTTCACACCCAAAGATTCCAGAAAATCAGCTTTATCTGCTTCGGGTAATTCTACTAATTCCGCTTCTACTTGTGCGGAAACTATGACAACTTGGGCATTCTCAGCAGATGCAACTGATCGGACTTTTTCCACAAAATCATTACCAGTTGCTAGGTCATCTTCAGAAACGTTAGCAGCGTAAATAATTGGTTTATTGGTAAGTAGTCCTAAGCCTTTAATAATTGCGGTTTCTTCTTCATTTAAACTGACTTGACGGACAGATTTACCTTCATTTAAAGCAACTGCTAATTTTTCTAACACTGTAATTTCAAATTGTGCATCTTTGCTGGTGCGTGCGAGTTTGCGCGTTCTATCAATGCGGCGTTCAATTTGAAATAAATCTGATAAACCAAGTTCTAAATTAATGATTTCAATATCTCGTACTGGGTCTACAGAACCGGCAACGTGAATGATATCATCATTTTCAAAACAACGGACAACATGAACGATGGCATCAACTTCGCGGATGTGAGATAAAAATTGATTACCAAGTCCTTCTCCTTGACTTGCTCCTTTAACTAAACCGGCGATATCTACAAATTCTACCCGTGCAGGTATAATTTGTTCAGAGCTAGCAATTTTAGCAAGAACGTTTAACCGGTCATCTGGTACTGAGACAATGCCAACATTCGGTTCAATGGTACAAAATGGGAAGTTAGCCGCTTCGGCTTTAGCATTAGCGACTACAGCGTTAAATAAGGTTGATTTTCCGACGTTGGGAAGTCCGACAATTCCGGCTCTTAGCATTTTAGATTTGGATTTTGGTTTTAACTATAAAGATATAGCAGGTGACAGGTAACAGGTGACAGGTGACAGAGTGGAAAGTCTGTTCGTGTAGTTGGGAATTATGAGGGTATTTGCGATCGCAACTATCACTATTGTATCTTTTTCCTGTCAGCTATTAATCTATTTTAGACAGATTACCATTTTTTCTGTTGTCTGTGGGAGTTCTGAGGAAAACAAGAATCATCAGGAAAAACAATAGTTTTTGAGGAAATATGCTTTGATTAAGGTAGAAAACCACAACTATGCACTATGCCTATCAAAGTTCATCTAGTTGTCATTATCTATGATATTACCTTGTTGGTATTTTATACGGAATCAGAGTGCTGGGAGTTTCGCTTAATTAGTTCTGGTGGTGAGGTTTTTGGGGAGCAGCGAATTTACTACAGTCCAGAAGCAGCAGAAAAGGCTGGACGTGAGTGGATTTATCAGGGATATTAATTATGGAGGTAAATTTGGATCAAAAATAGTTATTCTTGAGACTAGAAAGAGGCTTTCTCAGATAGGGGAAAGGAAAATTTTGCTTCTTTTCCCTTTTAGTCTTTTTGTGCATCATGATCAAATAATTCTATTAAGCCAACTGTCCCAACAAAAAAAGTATAAACTGCATATTGGAATGCTATTTTATCTTTAGACGGTGCATAATAGGCAGCAATAATACTTTCTAGAAAATGTGCTGATAGTGCCACATGAGCAAGTATTAATGCTGGATTAAGAAAAACAGGTAATTGACTATTAGTTATGACTGTTTGGATGTTCCATAATTCTAAACCCACACCACTTGTGATGAGGGGGATAGAGATAAATTTGACGATAGGAAATAGTTTGGTTTTGATTTCTTTTAAGTTCATGATGAGTTATGCAACTGGTGATCGGTAAATTAATTTACTCAAAGAGCAGGAGTAGGAGAACGTAACCAAACTTTACTTTGATTATTCATCTGAATACTACAAGCAGAGGGACTTTTGGTATTAGTAAAGTTACAAGTATAAGTGGCTAAACGTTCTTTTTGATAGTCAAAGATGCGGATATTATAACCTGACTTACTGGCCATAGTTCCTAAACGATTAACAAACACATATCTTTCTACATAATCTAATAAACTCCAAATTTGCTGGTTAACAATTAAATCTACTCTTGGTGGTTCTTTTGTTGTTGATGGGTAAGCTATCCAATTATCTAAAAGTTTAGTTTCTGAGTTTTCTTTAGCCCACCATAAACTAGGAACTGTCAATTTTTGAGGATGAATCGTTTTCGCTGTGATAATATTATCTTTAGGTTGGTTCAGTAATTCTAATTCTAAAGGTGCATTAGAAGGTAAGGAAATATTTTCAGCTTTTGAGGGAAGAATAGGTAAAAAAGAAGATATTGCCAGGCTAAAAATTGCTAAAAATAGGGGCTGTTTGTGGCTGGTAAATAATATATTTCTAGTCATTGTCATTAATAATGCAAATTAACTATTTAGGAATTACCGCAAGTGTCACACCAAAAAATTTGTTGTAGGGTGCGTCAGATATCAACAATTCGGTGATTTACGTAACTTATGCTCTCTGACGTGGTTGGTGAGATTGCCGAACCACACCCTACCAATATGCGAGTTGTGTAAGTTATATATTAAACTAGTGTACTGCTTAGTTTGCTAAAAAGACGTTAATTTTTAGAAGAATTTTACTAATTTTGATAAAAGTCAATTAATATGAATTAAAGAATACTCTGTTAATTAGTGTAATTACTGCAAGGATAGTTACTAATGAGAGAACCAAATCACAATATTAAGTTCCTATTTACTCCAGACACTCCAGCAGAATTAGAACAAATGGGGTTAACCTGGTTAGTAGCAGCAGCTATCATCACAGCAGTCATTTGGCAAATACCCATAGGAAATTATATTTTATATCCATTTTCTATTCTAGCAACTTGGTTTCACGAAATGGGTCATGGCCTGATGGTCTTGATGTTGGGAGGACAGTTTCAAAAATTAGAAATTTTTAGTAATGGTTCTGGTGTAGCTCATTATACTTTAAGCAGAACCTGGGGATATCTGGGTATGGGATTAGTTGCTGCTTCGGGTCCTATGGGGCCACCTGTTGCCGGTGCAAGCTTAATTCTTGCCTCTCGCAGCTTGAAAACCGCTTCCTGGAGTTTAAAAATTTTAGGTGGGTTTTTACTTTTATCTACATTAATTTGGGTGCGTTCTTGGTTTGGTTTTGTGGCCATTCCCCTGTTAGGTTCAATAATATTGGGAGTTGCATTAAAAACACCTCTATGGTTCCAAGGGTTTGCAATTCAGTTTTTGGGTGTACAAGCTTGTATAAGTACCTATCATCAACTTGATTATTTATTTACTTATACTGCCGGTCCGTTGGGATTATCCGATACAGGACAAATGCAGCGATATTTGTTTTTACCTTATTGGTTTTGGGGTTTATTAATGGCGATCGCCTCTTTAATCATCTTAATTCAAAGTTTGCGGGTTGCCTATGCCACGAAATAGTCATATCTCGACCACCGCTCACCACGGGCAACGCACATACTCAAAAATAACCCAAAACACACCATCTATGCTGAGTATTCCCCAAAACCTCCTCAATTTCACCCAAACCCCCCACAGTGGCTATCATTGGGATGGTAGTAGTCGGCGCTTCTTTGAAGGTTGGTATTACCGCGTTACATTGCCCGAAATTGGGCAAACCATCGCCTTCATGTACTCTATCGAAGATCCCATTGGTAATCAGCCTTACAGTGGCGGTGCAGCCCAAATCCTGGGCATAAATGATGAGTACCTTTGTCGCACCTTTCCCGATGTCAAAAAATTTTGGGCGAATCGGGATATTTTAGGATTAGGGCATTGGGGAAAAACCAACCTACAAGTTTCTCCTTTGTATCTTATTCCCAGTGAATTTACTCACCATATCCAAGAAGGTTATCAAGCCACAGCCACCCTAAACCAAGGTATCATCACCGATCCCGCCACTGGTAATTATTGCCGATGGGAGTATGAAATTAAACCTGTATATGCTTGGGGCAATGACAATAGTTTTCAGCAATCAACTGCCGGCTGGCTATCATTTTCCCAGATATTTGAACCAGGTTGGCAAATTTTAATGGCTCATGGTTTAGCCACCGGTTGGATAAATTGGCATGGTAAAATTTATGAATTTAAAAACGCCCCAGCATACGCAGAAAAAAATTGGGGTGGTGCATTTCCGCAAAAATGGTTTTGGCTAAATTGCAATTCTTTTATTAACGAACCTGACCTAGCTTTAACCGCCGGTGGTGGCAGGCGTGGTGTATTATGGTGGATGGAATCCGTCGCCATGATTGGTATTCACCACCGAGGCAAATTTTATGAATTTGTCCCCTGGAACTCAGAAGTAAAATGGCAAATTCAGCCTTGGGGTAGATGGCAAATGCAAGCCAAAAACCTAAACTACGAAGTTGAGCTTATAGGAACTACCAATCTACCAGGGACTCCTCTCCGCGCACCGACAACCAATGGTTTAGCCTTCTGTTGTCGAGATACAATGCAAGGAACACTAAATTTAGAATTACGAGAACTAAATGGCGGCAAGTCTAAGGTTATCCTCAATGCCAGCAGTCATCTTTGCGGGTTAGAAATTGGTGGTGATGATTGGGATCAACACTGGCAGTCTCACTAAAAATACTGCTATGATAGTATTTTGTTGATCTTTGGGGTTGTAGCTCAGTTGGATAGAGCGAGCGCCTCCTAAGCGCTAGGCCGTGCGTTCGATCCGCACCAATCCCGTTTATATATGTATATAGGGCTTGCTGAATAAACCAAAAACCTAGATATATTAAGAGTTTCAGGCTTAAAAAAGTGAATTAGGTGCAAGGAATAAGCATTGAAACCATTAAAAACCTATCACTTTCTCAGATTCGAGACTATTCTTATCTCCTCCTAATTCTTCCTCCTGACTCGGTGACTCGGTGACTCGGTGACTCCTAGCCCTCACGAAAAGACTTTTTCAGCAAGCCCTATATAGTCCGTCCTGGTCAGGAAGATCCCAGATGGGCAGGGTTTCCCGCCCCTAATGCTATAATTTAGCGTGAGCAGCCAAAATAATTCTTTCTGTTTCTTCCCAACTGATACATTTATCAGTCACGGAAACACCATATTTTAAGTCTTCACGATTTCCTGTAATCGGTTGACCACCTTCATATAAATTTGATTCTAGCATCATTCCTACAATAGAACTATTACCATCTAGTATTTGCTGAATAATATTCTCAAAAACAGTAGATTGTAATCTGTAATCTTTATTGGTGTTACCATGACTACAATCAACAACTATTCTCGGTGATAAGTTAGCAGCTTTTAATTGTTCTTCCACTAATGTGATATTGTCCGCGTCAAAATTAGGCTGATTTCCTCCCCGCAAAATTACATGACCATGAGCATTTCCCCTAGTTTGAAATACACTCACTTGTCCCTTTTGATTAATCCCCAGAAAATTATGGGAAGTTTTCGCTGATTTGAGGGCATTTACAGCTACTTGAATATTACCATCTGTACCATTTTTAAACCCCACAGGCATAGATAAACCACTAGCCATTTCTCGGTGTGTCTGTGATTCTGTTGTTCTTGCGCCAATAGCTGACCAAGAGACTAATTCACTGATATATTGAGGGATAATAGGATCAAGTGCTTCTGTAGCAGTTGGTAATCCTAATTCTGTCAGATTTAATAATAAGCTTCTAGCAATTAATATCCCTTTTTCTACATTAAAAGAATCATCCATTTCTGGATCATTAATTAATCCTTTCCAACCTACAGTAGTTCTGGGCTTTTCAAAATAAACCCGCATAATTAAGAGCAGTTTATCCTTCACTTTTTCCGCTAAAGCTTGCAATTTTTCTCCATATTCTATTGCTGCTTTCGGATCATGTATTGAACAAGGCCCAACTACAATAAATTTACGCCGATCTTGAAAATCTAGAATATTTTCTATTTCTTGTCTGAATTTTAAAATTGTATTTTCAGCAGTTTTGGTTAAAGGTAATTTTGCTTTCACTTCATTAGGAGTTAATAAAACATGAGAACTCTTAATGTTGGTGTTAATTAGTTTGTGGATCATGGCAGAAATCTCTGGATTTGTGTTATACGGTAGTAATCCTAAAATATCTGTGAAAACGTTTTTTATTCTTTTTAAACCTAAAGTAGTTTGTCTAAAAAACAGGTTACACAAACTCAGATCAGATTACTATATGCAAGGGTCGAATATATTAATATACACATTTTTTCAGGAAAATACAAGCAAAATCCGTGTTGTTTCCATAACATCTAGATATAAAGGGTAATATCCCCAACCTAAAACAAGTCAGGAATATTTTTGAATAGTGGCTATATTTTGCAAAATTACTCAATTTTACCAGTGGTGATTAACATATAACTTAATAACCAATTTGCGGATGTAGCTCTGCGAGTTTGTCGAGGTCCAAATTCACCAATTTTGTAACCCTTAAAACCGAGTTTTTCTTTGAGTAGTTGTTTATTTTCCCTAGGAATAGAACGGGTTAATTTCATAATTGCTGGACGAGAGTCAATAAAATCCGGTGGTTGTGGATATTCATCTCGCCATTCTAGTGCTACTTCACTATTAGTCCATGTGTCTATAATCGGATCATAACGATAACCCAGGTGATACCACAATAATTTCTTGACAGTATCATCATCAATTGTATCGTTAATAATTCCCCAAATTGTTTGCGTATTTAGTGGTGGAAGATTAGACATAATTTTTAGGGAATAGTTGACAGGTAACAAGAGAAATTTTTCTTTCTTCTTCCTCCTGAACTCCTGACTCCTGCTATATTACTTACCGAAAATTTCTGCAAAAAACTGCCGCATAGCTTGCCAAGAGCGCTGATCTGCTATTGGATTATAGAGAGCGCCTTTAGGATTATTTTTGGCTTCTGGGTTGGTAAAAGAATGAAGCACACCGCCATAGGATATTAATTGCCAGTCTACATTACCGAGACGCATTTCTCTGGCAAAATCTTGTACTTGCTCTTCTGGAACATAGGGATCATCAGCACCATGTAATACTAATACCTTGGCTTTAATATTTTTTGCATCGTTAGGATTAGGTGTATCGAGATTACCATGAAAACTGACTACACCACTAATATTTACACCACTTCGCCCTAATTCTAGGACTGTACCACCACCAAAACAGTAACCAATGGCAGCAATGCGTTTAGAGTCTGTTAGGGGATACTTTTGTAAAACATGTAAAGCAGCTTTAACTCGTTCACGGAGTAATTTTCGGTCTTGGCGATAAATAGTTGCTTGTTTGCCTGATTCTTCTATGTTTTTTGGTCTAATTCCTTTACCATAGATATCGGCGGCAAAAGCCACATATCCTAACTTGGCTAGCTGTTCAGTGCGTTTTTTCGCATAGGACTGTAAACCATTCCATTCATGAACTACTAATACACCAGGACGTTTAATTTTAATTGCATCATCATAAGCAAGATATCCTTCTAGTATAGTATTATCTTGTTTATATTCAATAGTTTTAGTTTTAATTGCTGCTAATACATGACTAGAACTCAATAACAGAATTGTAGGTGTAAGCAATACAGAAAGTAAAAATTTCATAACTTTGATTTAAGTAGATAAAATTGATTATCCTGAATTATGTTCGCAAAAATCGCCAAAATAAATGTAATGGTTCGGAAAATTATTGGTAAAAATTATTATTTTTAACTAGCATAAATTATGCTATATTAGTCTGCTATTAACTCACTACCATGCGTGCAACTGCTACTATTTATCAGAATCCTCTACTTCAGGGCTGTGGACTACCTCCATTTACTGATATTAAACCAGAGCAAGTCGAACCAGCGTTTAGTCATCTGTTAGCAGAACTGGAAAAAGAATTAGCTCGTTTAGAAACCAATATAGAACCTACTTGGAGTGGCTTAGTAGAACCTTTAGAAAAGCTGACAGAAAAACTTAATTGGAGTTGGGGAATACTGAATCATTTAATGGGTGTGAAAAACAGCCCAGAGCTACGTATTGCCTATGAAAAGGTACAGCCACAAGTAATTCAGTTTATGAATACCCTAGGACAAAGTAAACCAATTTACAATGCTTTTAAAACAATTCGTAATAGTCTGATTTGGGAAAGTTTAGCTTCAGCCCAACAGAGAATTATCAAAGCTGCTATTCGAGATGCAGAATTGTCTGGTGTGGGGTTAGAAGGAGAAGATAGAGAGCGTTTTAACATTATCCAGATGGAACTGGCAGAACTAGCAACTAGATTTGCTAATCATGTTCTAGATGCGACTAAAGGGTTTATTTTAGTTCTCACCACACCCGTAGACATTGATGGCTTACCAAGTAGCTTATTGAGTCTTGCAGCCCAAGCCGCGCGTGCTGCTGGAGAAGAAAATGCCACACCAGAACATGGTCCTTGGCATATCACTTTAGATTTTCCCAGTTATTTCCCATTCATGCAGCACAGTACCCGTAGAGATTTACGAGAGAAACTTTATAAAGCTTATATTACTCGTGCATCTTTTGGGGAATTAGATAATAATCCTTTAATTATCCGCATTTTAGAATTAAGACAAGAACTAGCTCAATTAATTGGTTTTAATAGTTTTGCTGAACTCAGTTTAGCCAGTAAGATGGCTAAGGATGTTCAATCTGTCGAAAAACTGTTAGAAGAACTCCGCCAAGCTAGTTATGATGCTGCTGTCAAAGATTTAGAAAAACTCAAAACCTTTGCTAAAAGCAAGGGTTCACCGGAAGCCGATAATTTACAACATTGGGATATTGCCTTTTGGGCTGAACGTCAACGGGAAGAAAAATTTGCCTTTACCTCCGAAGAGTTACGTCCCTATTTTCCGCTACCGCAAGTCCTAGATGGCTTATTTGGGTTGGTGAAAAGGCTCTTTGATGTAACAGTGACTCCGGCTGATGGTCAAGCTCCTATTTGGCATGAGGATGTGCGTTATTTCCAAATTGCTGATAAAGATGGTGAACCCATTGCCTATTTTTACCTAGATGCTTATAGTCGCCCCGCAGAAAAGCGTGGTGGTGCTTGGATGGATACTTGTATTCATCGGCGCGAAATGAGAGAAAATGACACTACCACAATTCGCCTACCTGTAGCTTATTTGATTTGTAATCAAACTCCACCTGTGGACGGTAATCCTAGTTTGATGGCCTTTGATGAAGTTGAGACATTGTTCCATGAATTTGGCCATGGCTTACATCACATGATGACAAAGGTAGATTACCTGGGAGCAGCAGGTATTAATAACGTTGAATGGGATGCGGTGGAATTACCGAGCCAGTTTATGGAAAATTGGTGTTATGACCGCAAAACCTTGTTTGGCATGGCGAAACACTATGAAACTGGTGAGCCACTACCAGAGCATTATTACCAAAAGTTGTTGGCCGCACGTAACTATATGAGTGGTTCAGCAATGTTGCGGCAACTGGACTTTAGTAGTGTTGATTTGGAATTACACTATCGTTATTCTCCCCATGGTCAGGAAACTATAGCAGATGTGCGACAACGGATTGCTAAGTTAACAACTGTGTTACCACCATTACCAGAGGATGCTTTTCTGTGCGCTTTTGGTCATATTTTTGAAGGTGGTTATGCAGCAGGATACTATAGCTATAAATGGGCTGAAGTTCTCAGTGCTGATGCTTTTGCTGCTTTTGAGGAAGCTGGTTTGGAAGATGAAGCCGCTATCCAAGCTATTGGCAGACGTTACCGAGATACGGTATTAGCTTTAGGTGGCAGTCAGCACCCAATGGATGTCTTTAAAACCTTCCGGGGGCGAGAACCCAGTACCAAGGCTTTGCTCAAACACAATGGACTACTGACTACTGTCTAGTCTGGCAATTGGCACAGGAGATGAGAAGAATAGACCTCTTGTCTCTTGCCAGCTTAAATTACAACTTCTTCTCGCTGACAATCAAAGAAAAGCTCAAATACACCATCAGGAATTAATTGACGGATGTGTTGAATATAACCTTCTGCATCGGAACGACTGCGAAACCGGGCAACAATGACCTTTTCCTCTTCGGCAACAATTCGAGCTATAGCCCAAGCATTCAGCCTTTTTCTGTAGGCAATAGCTTGATTTTCTGAATTGCTATTTTTGTAATCCGTGTTTTGTGGCATGATTATTTTATGCGTATGAACTTGAGTGAAGGGCGTTAGTATGTCTCTGAAACAAAGATGTACTAGCGTCTTTTATTAATGCCACCTTGTTATTACATATTTTCACAATTGTCAAGATGTGGTGCAACAACTTTTCTACTGATAACTTTGAGTTTTATTGGATGCCAACCAATATTTACTGAGTAAATTAGTGTTTAAATGTACATAGTATATCAAAGGAGATTGCAAGTAGTCGTGCAAAATAAATTTCATATTCAGGAAAGGTGACAGGTGCTTATCATCTGTACCTAATCTCAATGATTTGAGGTTTTGAAGTTAGAAACATTTACGACTTTTGCGATCCATTTTCAGGCTGATTTGTAGATAATCTGAGAAAATAACAATGCCAATCACATCTATCATCCAAAAATTAGCATTGCAAATAGGTGCTGTAGTTTTAGTTGAACCAGAATATGAATTAGTTGGTCATATTACGTTTAAAAACGGTAAAAGGTCAGTTTTTAGCCACGCTAAATTGAATATTAACGGTTTTGCTTCCGCAGAATTGGCTAAAGATAAAGCATATAGTAATTTTTTCCTCAAGCAGTTTGGATATAGAGTCACAGAGGGAAAGACTTTTTTTAATGATCATTTATGTGCTAAATTAGCCCATCCCAGAAATATTGATGATGGATTTGATTATGCTCAGAAACTAGGCTTTCCTGTAATCGTTAAACCTTTGAATCTTAGTCAAGGGGTATTAGTTACCAAGGTATATAATCAAGCGGAATATTATCATGTAGCCAAGAAAATATTCCGAATCAAACCAGGTTTGATTGTAGAAAAATTTTATAGTGGTAATGACTATAGAATTCTGGTTTTAGACAATGAAATTATTGCTGCTTATCAAAGAGTTCCTCTGTTTATCGTAGGTGATGGTAAATCTAACATTTTAGAGTTGCTACAACAAAAACAAGAAAAATTTATGAATATGGGGAGAACGAAAATTATCAAATTTGATGATTTTCGGATTTCTCAAAAATTACAAACCCAAAATCTCAATTTGGATAGTGTCATTCCAGCAAATGATATTATTTATCTGTTGGATAGCGCGAATTTATCCAGTGGTGGTGAGGCAGTAGACTTTTCTGAAAGCATTCATTCTGACTTTCAAAAATTAGCAATTAATATTACCAAAGATATGGGACTGAGATTATCAGGGGTGGATATTCTCGCCGATGATATAACCAGTCCTATGGTAGATTATACTTTGATTGAGGTAAATGGTTCTCCTGGGTTAAATCACTATGCTGCTAGTAGTGAGGTAGCAGCGCGGAAAGTAGAAAACTTGTATTTGAAGATTCTCAAAATTCTAGAGAATGAGAGTTAGGTCTACAAGCAATACCCATGAATGAAATTAATAGCCGATAAATAACTATAGGACTTACGCATTGATAGGAAATACCAAATATTTGTACGGTGCGTAAGTCCCAATAGCAGTCCTTAGAGGATATCTGAAAAGTTTTCCATGTATAAATCAATCTCTATCTAAACCTCTTCTCGTTTCCAAGAAAGGCTAGGAAATCCTGATTCCTATGAATCAAATGCCTCATAAATAGACATCTCCAACATCATTAGGCAACTAAACCCGACAAAAATAGTCGGGTATGTTTGACGTTGATTTTGCCTCGTGCTACTATCATTTCAAAGTTGACGGACATCCAGGGAAAGGGAAATTATGACTCAGGCAATTACAAACCTCAACCAAGCCAACGCATCTATTCTCAAGGCTTTGAAGTGTAAAGAGTGTGGTGCAGAATACGAACTTCAAGCCACTCATGTATGTGAGTTGTGTTTTGGACCTCTAGAAGTTAAATATGATTACAATGTACTCAAAAGCTTGGTTAGTAGAGAAACTATAGAAGCAGGTCCTAATTCTATTTGGCGCTACCGTCACTTTTTACCCGTTGCTACAGATAATTATATAGATGTCGGTACAGGGATGACTCCCTTGGTGCGTTCTCACCGTCTTGCCCGTCGCCTGGGTCTAAATAAACTTTATATTAAAAATGATGCTGTAAATATGCCTACCCTGAGCTTTAAGGATCGGGTGGTGTCAGTCGCACTCAGCAGAGCGAGAGAATTAGGCTTTACTACTGTTTCCTGTGCTAGTACCGGCAACCTAGCAAATTCTACCGCAGCGATCGCCGCCTATGCTGGTTTAGATTGCTGTGTATTCATTCCCTCGGATTTAGAAGCTGGTAAAGTATTAGGTAGTTTAATTTACAGTCCTACCCTCATGGCTGTCAAAGGCAACTATGATCAAGTTAATCGTCTTTGCTCAGAAGTAGCTAATACACACGGTTGGGGTTTCGTCAATATTAACCTGCGTCCTTACTACTCCGAAGGTTCTAAAACATTAGGCTTTGAAGTTGCAGAACAACTAGGTTGGGAACTGCCAGATCATATAGTTGCACCTTTAGCATCTGGTTCTTTATTCACCAAAATTTATAAAGGCTTCCAAGAGTTTACAGAAGTTGGTTTAGTAGAAGGTAAAAAAGTCCGTTTTAGTGGTGCACAAGCGGAAGGTTGTTCTCCCATCGCTACCGCATTTAAAGAAGGTAGAGACTTTATTCAACCAGTTAAACCCAACACAATAGCAAAATCAATTGCTATTGGCAACCCTGCGGATGGAGTATATGCTGTAGAAATAGCCCAAAAAACCAACGGTAATATTGAATCAGTTAATGATGCAGAAATTATCGAAGGTATCAAGCTATTAGCAGAAACCGAGGGCATTTTTACCGAAACCGCCGGCGGTACAACCATTGCGGTGCTAAAAAAATTAGTCGAAGCTGGCAAAATTGATCCCGATGAAACCACAGTTGTTTACATCACTGGTAATGGTTTAAAAACCCAGGAAGCAATTCAAGGCTATATTGGCGAACCTTTAACAATTGATGCCAAACTAGACAGTTTTGAACGAGCTTTAGAAAGATCCCGCACACTTGATCGCTTAGAGTGGCAACAAGTTCTAGTTTAATTATTTCACCACATAACTTTAGGGATTTAGTAATGCTAAGTCCATACCAAACAAATTAGTCACTAACAACCCACGCTTAAACAATGGCCGTAACAGTTTTAGTTCCCACCGTTCTGCAAAAGTTTACAAACGAGCAAGCTGTACTACAATGTAGTGCCAGTAAGATTTCTGAATTATTTGATTCCCTAGAAGAAATCTATCCTGCGATTAAAGGGCGTTTGCGTAAGCCTGAAGGAGAACCCTTACGGTTCTTGAATTTCTATGTCAACAGTGAAGATATCCGCTTTTTACAAAATACAGATACCCTTTTAGAAGATGGTGATGAAGTGAGTATTGTTCCTGCTGTTGCTGGTGGTTAATAGCTATCAGTTATCAGTCGTCAACCTTTTGGATGTAGGGGTGAAAAATATTTTCACCCTTTTTTTATTTTATAGCAGCTTGAATTTTTCAATATTTCATCATAGAATTACCTGTTACCAATCACCCATTACCAGTCTAAAATAGATAGAAAGTATCAGATAATCCTTATATATAAATAGTTGTAGCTATGCTCTAGTGTGTCAAAATAAAAGTAACTGACTACCCCAAAATGAGCAATGGCAGAAGAAACTACTAAAACTCCGGCAGCAAGCGAAGAACCCGCAGCTAAAGCCGTCAAAAAGGAAAAACCCCCAGCTTTGGAAGATAAACCCTTTCAAGAGTTTATGCAGCAGCACTACCTCCCAGCACTGCAAGAAGCAATTACAAAAGAAGGTGTACCAGATGTGAAACTGACTTTTGCCAAACAAAAATATTCCATTATTGGTTTTAACTCAGCAGAAGAATGTTGGCAAGTTGTGGGTTCTTGGCAAGGAGGACAGCGCCAGTTTAACGTATATTTCCCGGAAGAAAATATTCAAGGGAAAAAAGGTTTTTCCTGTAATGAAGGCAAAAAACCCAGTACCTTAGAATCATTTTTAATTGATGAGCGAAAAATTACCCTAGATTTATTAGTATCTCGGTTAGTATATCGCTTGAATGGTCAAAAATGGCTAGGTAGAAATTAGTTAATGAAATTATAAGTAACGACTTCAGAAATGGGGTCGTTACCTATTTTTAGATAATGGGATAAACCCAAAAAAGGTCTTTATGAAGTGTCAAAATTCCTCTTTTCTAATCATTCTCCATGAGACATCTGGTGGTAATTGATCAAAGATGCTATTTTTGATTATTACAATTCATCAAAATAATAGGTCACGACTCCAGAAATGGGGTCATTACCAATTCTGACATGATTTGATTTGAGCATTTCTTGAAGTGCAACTTCGACTTCTGCAAAGCTCATTCCCGTAGCCTTGACACCTTGAGTTACAGTTAAACTACCACCTCTAGCTTCTGCGGCTTCTATTAGTTTAACAATCATTGGTTTCTCCGCCGGTTTGTGGACTTGGGAAATAAATATCCGTTCATTCATGGGTACACCCAAAGGTGATATACCAGCTTTTAGTAGCAATTTTTGTTCATATTCGTCCACCATATTAGGTATGATTAATAAATCATAGATTTGTCCCAAGTAAAAGAAACCACAGGTAAAGAACCATAATAAACCAGTAACGGTTTTACCATTATATAAGCGATGTAACCCGCCTATTCCCAAAAAACCAGCCCCACATAAGAGGTAAGAAATAAGCAGACGGTCTTTATGTTCACTATTTTTTATATTCATCTTATTTTATACCCATTAGGATTTACTAGGTTAATAATCCACATTCCTATTAACTACCACTGATCAGACTTCGATTCCCCAATTAACCATTATATTTATTCATCACCATGATTTCCCTTGCTCCTGAACTCCAAGCTAGACTTTCCACACCTCTAAAAATCGGTTCATTTGAAGTTAAAAGCCGTGTTTTACAGTCTCCCTTATCAGGAGTAACTGATTTGGTCTTTCGGCGGTTGGTGCGTCGTTATGCACCAGACTCCATGATGTATACAGAAATGGTAAATGCGACGGGTTTACACTATGTTAACCAATTACCAAAAATCATGGAGGTAGATCCTAACGAACGTCCAATTAGTATTCAATTATTTGATTGTCGTCCCGATTTTTTAGCAGAAGCAGCGATAAAAGCGGTTGCGGAAGGTGCGGATACTGTTGATATTAATATGGGATGTCCTGTTAATAAAATTACTAAAAATGGTGGCGGTTCTTCCTTATTACGTCAACCAGAAATTGCTGAAGCAATTGTACGAGAAGTAGTAAAAGCAGTAGATGTTCCTGTCACTGTCAAAACCCGCATTGGTTGGAATGAAAATGAAATTACAATTCTTGATTTTGCCAAAAGAATGGAAGATGCAGGAGCGAAAATGATTACTGTACATGGACGCACTCGTTCCCAAGGTTATAACGGTAATGCACGCTGGGAATGGATAGCAAAAGTAAAAGAAATTTTATTAATTCCTGTCATTGGTAACGGGGATATTTTTTCTGTGGAAGCGGCGGTAAAATGTTTGGAACAAACTGGTGCAGATGGAGTAATGTGTTCTCGCGGAACTTTAGGTTATCCGTTTTTAGTTGGTGAGGTTGATCACTTTCTAAAAACAGGAGAATTATTACCACCTCCTAACCCAATTCAACGTTTAGAATGTGCTAGAGAACATCTTTTTGCTTTGTGGGAATACAAAGGAGATAGGGGAGTACGTCAAGCTCGTAAACACATGACCTGGTATGCTAAAGGCTTTATGGGTGCTGCTGATTTACGGGGTAAATTAAGTTTAATGGAAACTGTACAACAAGGTTTAGATTTAATTGATGGTGCTATGGAAAAATTAGCTCATGGGTATGAAATAGAGGAAGAAACAGTATAGGAGGGTCAATTTCTTAATTTTCTTTAAACCATAATGCTAAACCACCTCCTTTTCCCCTAGCAGCAATCATATTTTCCGTAATTAAAAAGAAAACGAAAAAAGGTAATTTAGCTATGGGTTTTTCATAAAAAATTTCTGATGAATTTTCACTAGTTTTACCAGAAGACATAGGCTTATTAAAAATGATTTTGTTTAAAAAGCTTAACTGCATTTGTAAAAAATCAAAAGCCAAAATATTCTTTTTACCCAAAAATTTCGTGAGTCCTGTTAATTTGAGCAAAATAGAGCCTAACTGAACTTGATTACTAATTTCTCCCCTGTGACTTTTTTCTAAATTTTCAGAAAATGCCAAATAAATATTTAAGAATTTTGGCATATATCTTCCAGCTTTTAAAATTATTCCTCCCTTTTTTCTCACTTTTTTAGTTCCCGTAGCAAAACATAACCGCCATTTACCATTTAAATCAGAAAAATTATAATTAATTTTTTCATTTTTGGTATGGGTTTCTGCTGCTAATAAAGCATTAACAACTATTTCCCCTTCTGGTAGTTTTGTTCCTTCTTGGTAAGCATTAGCCGCTTGTGCCAAAACATTGATAAAATCGGATGTCATGAGTATATATCTATTCCTGTGTCAATAGTTCAATCTATCAGTCTATATCTTCACAACTTTTAAAGTTTGCAAAGTTTTATCGGCACAACCGGTAATAAATCCCCCCATATTTTTAATTTTTTGCAAATATTCTAAAGCTGTATTTGTAATTAATTCTCCTGGCATTAATACAGGTATGCCTGGAGGATAGGGACAAACAATTTCGGCACAAATTTGATTTTCTGCGTTCTCTACAAGTAAGGTTTCGCTATTAGCAAAAAAAGCCTCACGGGGAGAAATGGACATAACATAGCTTATTATATTATCGTTTCTATTTTTACACGGTTGACATTCAGATGTCAAGAGGTCATGTTGATGAAATTTTTGGCTCAGATGAAACAACGTCTGAATTAACTTTTGAAGATCGCTTTCTGTGTTACCGATACTAATAATAAAGATGATATTTTGTAAGGATGAAAATTCAGGAGTTACGCCCAAATCATTGATCAAATCCTCTGCTATGAATCCGGTAATACCTAGTTGAGAGACATTAACAGTTAAACGAGTTTGATCTAATGTCAAAAAACCAGAATTGTCATATTGAGGAAGTTGTAAAATGGATAAACTAGGAATTGTAGTAATTTTCTTTCTAGCTATGTTTGCAAGTTCCAACGTTTGAGAAAGGAGGTTTTTTCCATGTATTGCCATTTGCTGACGTGCAGCATCAAGAGAAGCTAAAAGAATAAAACTAGGACTGGTAGATTGAACTAATTGTAAAGCTTTATTGACTCTATCAATATCAATTCTTTTACCTTGAATATGTAACATAGATGCTTGTGTCATTGCACCCAAGGTTTTATGAATTGATTGTACTGTTAAATCTGCACCTAAAGATAAAGCAGATGTTGGTAATTCTGGGTGAAAATGAAAATGTGCGCCATGAGCTTCATCTACAATTAAAGGAATATTATATTGATGGGTAATGTAGGCAATACTTTTTAAATCTCCACAAACACCGTAATAAGTAGGATAAACTATCAGCACTGCTTTAGCATCTGGATGTTTTATTAATGTTGCTTTTACTGCTTTCGGTGTAATGCTGTAAGCAATATCTAAATCTTCATTATATTCAGGATTGATAAAAATAGGAATTGCACCAGAAAGAATCAATCCAGAAATAACTGAAGAATGAACATTTCTAGGCAGAATAATTTTATCTCCCATTCTACAAGTAGCGAGAATTGCAGCTTCAATTCCGCAGGTAGAACCATTAACTAAAAACCACGTTTTTTCCGCACCAAAAGCCTCCGCAGCAAGTTCTTGGGCGGCAAGAATTACGCTTTGGGGTGAAAATAAATTATCTAATTCTGCTAATTCTGTTAAGTCAGCGCGAAAGACATCTTTCCCAATTAAATCCGTTAAAATTGGGGAAATGCCTATACCGCATTTATGTCCTGGGGTGTAAAATGGGGCGTGAGGACGGGTCTTACAGGCTTTCAAGGCATCAATTAAGGGGGTTTGGTTTTGATTGAGCATTTTGTGGGAAAATGAAGCGTTTAGAACTTAAGTTAAAATTGATCAAGTATAGAATATCAAGAAATAATATGATATATTGTATTTGAATTCAAATCCTTATGCAAAGCGAAACTATGACTAACGAAGAGGTAATCTTTTTTGAGGAAGAGGAAGATCAAGAAATTGAGTCTGAACCGCTGAGTGGGTTAATTCCTGAATTAAAGCAAATTCAAGAAATTGTTGTTTCTGGTAGTGACTGGACAACAGAGACAATCTTTAATCAACTTGATCGGGGTAATATAGAGCTAAATCCAAGATTTCAAAGACGAGACGCTTGGGATATTACTCGTAAAAGTAGGTTTATCGAATCACTTATACTTGGGTTTCCAGTACCACAAATAGTATTAGCTGTTAATCGTCAGGAAAAAGGTAAATTTATTGTTCTTGATGGTAAACAACGATTGTTAACTATTCTGCAATTTTATGGTGGAAGTGATGAAAAAATATCGAATAATAACAATGCCTTTGCTTTAAGAAATCTAGAATTTAGACGTGATTTAATCGGCAAAAAATATGAAGATTTTAAAAATGATGTCTTTTTGAGTTCTGTACGTAATGATCTTGATAACCAAACTATTCGTACAGTATTAATTAGGAGTTGGACTAAGGAAAACTTACTATATAAAATTTTTCTGCGCCTGAATATAGGAGGTACTCCATTATCTCCTCAAGAGCTAAGACAAGCATTACATCCAGGTACTTTTACCAATTGGTTAGATGATCAATCAGTTGAAAGTAAGGCTCTGAGAAAGATATTTAAATCATCAAATCCTGATTCTCGGATGCGTGATGTTGAATTACTATTACGTTATATAGGATTTCATTATTTTTTATCTGATTATCGGGGAAATCTCAAGGAATTTCTTGACATGACTTGTGAAAGGCTTAATAATCAGAGATATAATGATATTACAAATGTAGTCAATCAATTTGAAGAAGCAGTACAAACAACTATTAATATATTTGCAGAAAAAAACTTCTCTCGTTTATGGTCGAGCAGAAATAATAAATATCAAAGCCAATTCAATCGAGCAATTTTAGATGTGATGGTTTTTTATTTTTCAGATGAAATAATCAGGAAATCTGCTGAAGATCATCAAAAAAAAGTTGAAGTTGCTTTTCAGGAATTATGTTCATCAAACAGTGATTTTAGAGAAGCTGTTGAACGCAGAACGCAGAATATTTCTGAGATTTATAATCGTCTGAGGTTGTGGGGTGAAAGTCTACGAAAAGTTTTAGAAGTAAACTTTAATTTACCTGAACTAGATGGTAATCGGATTATTTTTAATGGGTTGAGGTAGGTTCTTAATAAGATATGCCAGAATCTGATAAATTTATTACTTTAAGAACGCAGTTAAACAGGTTAAAAGACGAATTTCTTCCTGAAATTAGCCCGACAAGTTTATATTCCGAGAGTCAGTTATCTAGAACTGCTGCATACAGAGTTCTTGCCCATGCTGAAATTGAGTCTTATCTTGAAGATAGAGCTTGGGAATTAGCTCTAGATGCTAAAAGAGCTTGGGATACAACGGGTAAAACTACTCGCACTTTAATATGTCTGCTTGGTTTCTCTGATTTAACTATGGATAAACCACCAGATACACTTAAAAAACCCAACAATGTAAGTCAAGATAATCACGATAAGAGATTGAAAATAACTGAAAAAATAAATTCAGCTATCAAGAGCTTTAGGAAGGTTATTGATAATAATCATGGATTAAAAGAAAAAAACATTTTAGCATTACTATTACCCATAGGAATAAATAATAATGACTTAGATCCTAATAATACTTGGCTTGCTACTATGAGTACATTCGGAGAAAAACGAGGTCTTGTAGCCCATAAATCATCTACATCATACATGACTATTCAAACTCCAGATCCGGCAAATGAATTAAATACTGTAAACCAAATTACTGATGAACTTTTAAGAATAGATGAATTAATCAATAATTTGATAGAATGACATGTAAAATATGATTGTTCCTACACAATAATTTCAACTTCAAAAAATATCAGAATAACTTGTATAATAAGACTATTTAACCTGTCACCCCTTACCCACCATGACAACTAGCGAAACGATGAACCAAGTGGACTACCTCCGCATCAGTTTAATTGATCGCTGTAATTTCCGTTGTCAATACTGTATGCCAGCAGGTGCAGAATTAGATTATCTTCTCAAACAGCAATTGTTAACCGATGAAGAACTACTGATCCTAATTCAAGAAGTATTTATTCCCGTTGGTTTTACCCGCTTTCGCTTAACCGGTGGTGAACCTTTACTCCGTCCCCATATAGTTGAGTTAATAGAAAAAATTGCCCATCTTCCCCAAACCCAAGATTTAGCAATGACAACCAATGGGTTTTTACTCGCTCCCATTGCCCAAAGTCTATATAATGCAGGGTTGAGAAGAATTAATATTAGTTTAGATTCCCTTGATCCACACATATTTAACCAAATTATTGGTAATCATGGCCGTGGACGCTGGCAACAAGTATGGGAAGGCATTCAAACCGCTTATAATGTCGGCTTTAATCCATTAAAATTAAATGTAGTCGTTGTTCCCGGTGTGAATGACCATGAAATTTTAGATTTAGCAGCTTTAACAATTGATAAACAATGGCACGTCCGATTTATTGAATTTATGCCCATTGGTAACGGAGATTTGTTTGGCGATCGCGGTTGGATATCTTCAGCCAATTTACGTCAATCTATCCGTGAGCGTTGGGGCTTGACAGAATCTCAAGTGCGCGGTAACGGACCGGCTGATGTGTTTCAAATTCCCGGCGCGAAGGGAACACTAGGTTTTATTAGTCAAATGTCAGAATGTTTTTGCGATCGCTGTAACCGAATGCGACTCAGTGCCGATGGTTGGTTACGTCCCTGCTTATTAAAGGAAACAGGTCAAATTGACTTAAAAACGGACTTACGCGCTGGTATTAGCACTAAAGAGTTAAAAGAAAAAGTTCAAGAAATCTTAAATATAAAACCAGAAATCAACTTTAAACAACGCGACTCTGGTACTGTCGGCGCATATACCCGTACCATGTCGCAGATTGGTGGTTAGTCATTTCCCCGAATTTTAGATTTTAGATTTTAGATTCCAAGAAAAACAATTCCAATCCAAAATCGTAAATCCAAAATCCAAAATTGTCCTACGCTTGACGTGAGTAGTATTCCACAACTAGCAGTTCATTAACTTGTAGTGCCACCCATTCCCGTTCAATTACACTATTGACTTTGCCAACCAATTTGGTTTTATCAAACTCTAAATGACTAGGAAGGTTAGCTAAACCGGGATATTGCAAGTTAGCTTCTACCAACTTCTTAGAAGCTTCTCGATTTCTCACAGCCACTTCTTCGCCAGGACGGCACTGATAGCTGGCAATATTTACTACCCGACCATTAACAGTTACGTGGCCATGGTTCACCAATTGACGGGCGGCGGGAATTGTGGGAGCCATACCCATACGGAAAACGGTATTATCCAGGCGCATTTCTAGAAATTGCAGCAATACTTGTCCTGTAGAACCAGATACTCGTCTAGCTTTACGGACATAGCGGAGCATTTGTTTTTCGGTTAAACCATAATTCAAACGCAGCTTTTGCTTTTCCTCCAAACGGATAGCATACTCAGAGCGCTTTTTACGGTTTTGTCCATGTTGACCAGGGGCGTAAGCACGTCTAGCACTCTTGCGAGTTAACCCTGGCAATTCGCCTAAACGACGGACAATTCTGAGGCGGGGTCCTCTATATCGGGACATGAGTTTCCTTAATTGATCCTTCTTAAATTTTATTCAGAACTACTATTATGGCATAGTTCCCCTCAAGCATAGACATTTTATCGCTAAATTGTCTTTTGTGAGAGGAAAAAAAGTCAAATAAAACGGATTCAGGTCTGTGAACCTCCTGGTTTCAGGCTTTGAAGATTAATTTTCGTGCTTATTCCGGTGAATAGAACTAGATTTACTGTTAACATTCAGGAAAATCAACCCGTATCATCTTAGTTAATGCGAGTTATGATGATCTTCACAAGCAAAAAAAAAATTAATATCTTTGGGAACAAACAAACCATTTATTCCTTTAGAGTATTTACAGCATCATTTATAACCTTATATGGCTTACTACCCAGTAGTTTGCCCAGTATAGCCGTTACAGATTCCTACCAAAACGATTATCGAGCTTGTGCTGCTCAACTATTGAGCTTAGGTATTACAGGGCAAACAGCATCTCAAGGCTGTGCTACCGCACTCCGACCCAGAGAATTATCCTCATGTGTAGCAAAAATTAATAAGCTCACACAAATCACACCTGTGGATGCTCTTCCTACCTGTCAACAGGCTCGCCGTCCACAGGATCTAGCAACCTGTGTAGTTAGCATTAGTAAAAGTTATCAGGGGTCAGCAAACCTAGCTACCTTAAAATCCTGCGGTCGCAGTTTATTACCAGTAAGCTTTGCCGAGTGCGTGGTTGGTTTGCGTCGAGCAGTTGATTTAACTCCCGATCAGGCATTAACTACTTGTATTGATGCCAGTGAGGGATCTAGCGGTTTTGGTGCAGTGCCTACTAAGCCATTGGGTTTAAACCCCAATCTGTAAAAAACACCTCACCTGTCAACTCCTCTGAGTAAATAGATTTCATAACTGTAGGGTTGGTCAGGATGCCACCCTACACAATGTCAGAATTGTATTTTCTATTCATCTTTATTACCAAAAACCATTTGTAAGATCATTGGTACTCCTCCATCTTGGTGATATTTATCACCCCAAGAGCGAATGATTTCGTCTAATTCTTCCATTGCTGGTTCAATCCAATTAGCCGGAATGTCAAGTTCTTCCACGGCCCGCATTGTATTTGGTTTCCGATCTGCCCAATATTTCATCATGCGGAAATAGCGAGCGGTATCTTCTACCATTGTGTAGGTGCGTTCTTGATCGTCAGCAGGAGCATAGAATGGACGAGTGAGAGCATAAAAGGGCATTCCCCAAGGACAATCAATGCGTGTTACTGTGCCTGAATAGAGTAAACGGCGCTTGATATGTTCGGCCAGTGCTTCGCTCAAAGGCATCTGGTGACTAGGAGGTAAGTCTTCCTGCGATCGCTCATGGAGAAAGTCAATTAAATCCATAAACTCAAATGAGGTGACTAACTTAGCATCAGGAAGATTCTTTGGCAGTTTTTGCTCAATTTGTTTTTTCTCTTCACTAGTCAAACTTGTACCCGGAACACGGGATCTTCCCGGTTGCCAAGGATATTTTTCCATCCAGACATAAGGAAGTTGGATTAGATAGCGAGGTTCTTGAGAACCGAGCATTTTTAGAAGTTTGCCCTCTGTTAAAGCTTGTCTAACTTCCTCGACAATGATTTTAACTCGTTTTGGCTCAAGGTGATGCAAATGCCCAGTCATTCGCAGGTTTTGCCCCTGCTCTAAATAGGTCATGTAAATTGCACACTTGGCTGCTGTTGCGGCTGCATCTAGAAATGCTCCATGCCTGTGGCCACTGGTACGCATGGCACTGAAAGCCAGATAAAGCATGATCTGATCCATCGCACTAGGTCCAAGACGTTTAATCAGATCTATGTCGTTGGTCATATTCTACAGACAAATGAATTGCTCGTTGACAAGTGTGATATGCAAATCAAATTAGAAATTATACACCCAATGGGACAAAATAGCTTAACTCGAAACCTAAAATTGTTTGTTGACTCGGAAATTTTTAGGTAGTAAATATTTTGGGTGTCAATTGATCATTTATTCCATCGGACCCACTAACCCTCTCCCTGGTATAAATTCACAACTTTATATACACAGGATATTGGGATGCAGAGGAACTAGGGTAGACGGAGTAAGGTAAAATGATTTGTATATTCTAAAAACTAAGTATAACTTTCTATTCCGAAAACAGCTACATATTTTGCAAAAAATTTTTCCTACTTATTTATACTGATACAGTTTATACTAAATTTTTCCCTGTCTCCCTTACCTCTATCTCTTTATTTGGCTGCTTGTGGCTGATTAGGTGTTTTTTTCCGGCTAAGAATGGCTGCACCAACAGTTATAAGCATAATCCCCATAATTTGCACAATTTGTAGAGATTCTTGCAGCATAAACCCAGCAAAAATTACGGTAACAACTGGGACTGTCGCCCCTATGAAAGAGGAAATAGGACTACCAAGTTTACGAATACCAAAATTATTAAATAAGTAACCACATAAAGTCAAAACACCTAAGATAAGAGCACTGAGGATCAGTTCGAGGATATTAGAGGAGCTAATTGCTAAACCTAAATTACCAGGCAAAGGTATGATTAAGCAGATGAAGCTTAATAATAACATTGTAGTAAAGTGAATTAAAGTTAAAGAGACGGGATGTAATTTCAGCTTGGTATCACATATTCTAGTGAAAATCACATACATAGCAAATGCTATGCCAGACATAACGGCGGTGATGCTACCCAAATAAGTATTATTCAATTCAACTGTTTGACCAGCCAAAACTAATAATTCACCGCAAAAAATAGCTGCCATTGCTCCAGTGACAAATAAATTAGGACGCTCCTGAAATAGAAACCAGGATAGGAAGACACTCACCACCGGATAAATAAAGAACAGAGCGGTCACCATTCCTGTGGAAACATCACCCAAGGCTACATAAATTAATACCTGTGATAAAAATAACATACCACCGCTAATAATTGATAAAAATAACCCCTGTTTGGTTTTTTTCTGACCAGGAGTGGCATTAGCTCGTAACCCAGCAAATAAATTTTCTATTTCTTGCCAAATAGGAGGATGTAATATAGGTGATAAAAGTAGCATTAATGGCACAACAACTAATAAACGTAGCATCAAAATTAAAAAAATATTCCCCAAGGTGGGAAAAATTAACTGTTGTGTGGGTAATCCTCCCGGATTAGAAGCAGTATAGAATATGGCTTTAATTGCTACGTTGTAAAGAGATGACACCACCGTAGACAAACAAATCAAGAGAAAACCTGTCTGTAAATGTGACCAGTTAGTAGATGTGCGTGATCTTGGTTGTCGGGAAGTTATTTGTTTGCGGACAGTTCTGTCTGGTCTAGAAGGTATTGGTTGGTTGGGAGTAGTTTCTTGTCTAGGAGTTGTAGGAATTTTTTCCTGTTTAGAAGTTTCTTCCTGTCTTAATTTTGGTGCTGGGCGTTTTCCTGTAGGTACATTGGCAGTATCCACCAGCCGTGGTTCTGGTTTTGTCTCTGTTTCTGCTAAGGATGGTGCAGCTAATGCCTGAGAAGTCAAAACAGCCCAAAATGGGGGAGTTGGATCTTCTGTGGTTATTTCTGGTTCAGAGAAAACAGTAATTTCAGGGCTTTTATCTTCTGTTGTTGTTTCTGAATATGGTAAAGAAATAACTTCAGGTGTGGGATCTTCTTCTAGTGGACTTTGATCAGATAAGTTCTCTTCAACAGCTTGAGTCGCTAAAGTTTTGAGTGAGGATTGTAATTGAGAAGATATGTGTTTGGCTAACACTTCTGCTAACTGGCGAATTAACACCTGTTGTTCAGTGATTTGCCGTGATTGCTGTAACTGTTCTTTTTCCTCAATTAGTTTTTGGATATCATTAGATAGTCGGTTTTTTTCAGTTTCCAGCCGTTTCACATCTTCTTGTAACGACCTCAGCAGATTTTGTTGCAGCTTTTCTAAATCTTCAAGTACATCCCATAGAGCATTTTCGGCCGCTTTGGATAGCTCACCTCTAATGCCTGGGTTTTCTGGTCGCTCCTCAAATTGCCCCATTAGTTTCTAGCCTCTAACACCTTGATGATTAAGCTATACAAGATTATTAACTATCATTGTTTCAAAGAATGATAGTTGTAAAAGCCTGACAAATGAATACCTAACTACAAGCATCAAATCAGTGTGGAATGTCTATTGCTTGATAGTTTTCATTATCATTAGAGACTATTGATGATGTCTGCTATATAACACCTAGACAAAACTAGACTTTACTTTCTACTTCAAAGGGAGCATGGGAGCAGTTATCCCTCAGTAGACTTTCACGCCTTAGCCAGACGCGATAAATTAATTGCGGCGTTTAGATCCCTATCTATCTTAAAACTACAGTTTTCACAATGAAAGGTTCTTTCAGATAAAGAAAGACTTTCTTTTTTGTGTCCACAATTTGAGCAAGTTTTACTCGATGGATAAAATCTATCAGCAATTATGATTTCACAACCAAATTTCTTGGCTTTATATTCTAGCTGACGTTTAAATTCATGAAAACCACAGTCAGCTACTTGTACTGAGCTAACTTATGGTTTGATAGCATCCCAGAAACATTTAAATCTTCTACTACTATCTTCGCGTGGTTTTTGCAAATCATCAACAGCTAACCCACGCCCCAGACAAAAAGCTTCCATTGGGGATATTTGATTTTTAAGCTCTGGTTTTCGTCCACTAGATGATACACGGCAATAAACAACTATCTTGCGATTAGACTCGACAGGCTTCAACCCTTGAGCGATTAGTAAATCACTTTCAGTATAGAAACGATGTCCTGAAAGAGTTCTTTTTGCTGGAAGTTTTCCGGCTACGTCCCATCGTTGAAGAGTCTTGACAGATACTCCTATTTTTTGAGCGAATTCATGGGGTTTAAACATAAAAATTGTACACTTATAGTTTTGTCTATAAGTGTGTAGTTTTGTCTAGAAAATTGTCAACTAGGACTAGTCTCTCTCCTATATTCTATTGTAATGAATGAGCCGAAATTATGCAAAAATCCCCTCTGGATAGAGAAGATGCCACAAAATGTTTTAATTTTACAGATCATCTGTAGAAGTCAGTGCCAAAAAATAGCCATGATGCTAAAAATGGTCGCACTGAGGGCTGCACTGAGGGGGACTGTAATTAGCCAAGCAGCAGCAATATTTTGGATGGTGGCAAATTTAATAGATCTGATATTTTGTACCAGTCCAATACCGACAACACCACCGACGAGAGCATGGGAAGTGGAAACGGGTAAACCTAGACGGGAAGCCAGTAAAATTGTGATGGCTGTGGCCAATTCGGCACAAAAGCCGCTGCTAGGTTCTAGGGAAATAATATTTTCGCCGATGGTGGTAATAACTTTTTTACCCCAAACTGCCAAACCTGCCACAATGCCGATCGCACCGAGAACAAGAATCCATAGGGGAATGATTAGTTGATCATTGGGGACTTGACTGTATTGATGGATATGAAAAATGACTGCGAGGGGGGCGATCGCATTACCAACATCATTAGAACCATGGGCAAAGGCGACAAAGCAAGCACTCACAACTTGAAATTTCCCAAATAAACCTTGAATGGGATTTTCCAGGGGATGATTTGCCAATTGTCGCCAACAGATGAGGGTGAGGCCAATGGCGGCCATTCCTCCGGTGAATAGGGTGATGTCATGGGTGGGAATATGCCATTTACCCTGTGTGAGCAAAAACTGGCTTAAAGGTTGAGTCAGTGTGGGGAGAACGATAATCCCAAAAACGCTTAATAATAACGTGCTTAACCAGGGAATCCATTCCTGTAGTTGTTTGAGAGGATGGGGTTGGTTAAAAATCCAATGTTGAATCAGACTGTAAATAGCAGCAGCGATCGCCCCACTGATAATCGGCGTTAAAATCCAGCCGATGGTAATTAAACCCATAGATGACCAATCTATCACCTGTACTCCTAAAGCTACCCAACTAAAACCAGCGATCGCTCCCACAATGGCATGGGATGAAGACACAGGTAAACCCCTGCTTGTGGCAATTTGTAGCCAAATTCCACCAGAGAGGAGGACTGTCATCATCCCCATAATTAGGATTTGTGGTGTATCAGCGAATAAAGCCGGGTTAGCAATCTTTGTTCCCAGGGTAGATGTTACCCCTTGCCCAAACAAAACAGCACCCAGAAACTCTAACACCCCAGCAATAATAATCGCTTGTTTGAGGGTGATTGCCTTAGAACCGACCGAAGTTCCCATGGCATTAGCAACATCATTTGCACCCAAATTCCAGGCGACATAGAAGGCTAACAGGGCGACTATCGCGGTTTGTATATCCATAAATTGACAATTTTTTTTATAACCATTTACACCTCAATTAGAGGTGAAACTTCCTATCAGTGTTTTATATTTTCCATTGTTTTGGGTCTAAAAATTGGCGCGAGTTGGTCATCTCGACACGGTTTTAACAAAACTTTATTTTATCTATGTTTGATATGTTGTCGGCCGGAAGTGTAGTTAGCTAAATATCCATCTCAAATCTTTGCAGTAAAAAGGTTTTACTGCTGATCACTGATAGATGATAACTACTGACTGTCTGTAATTTATCCATGAATTTAGCCACAATTCACTCTCATCCCAAATCCCAACTCACAGCTTGTTACCATATTCCCCAAGCACAACTCCGAGTCATAGAAGTTGCTTGTGCTCATGGATGAATACTGATGAAGTTAGTAGAGTGTAGACTATGGCTATAGTTCAGGGTAACTGCTCTGCTTAGATGATATTTACTTAGTATAGATTCATTCCCAATTATTGTTAGCAAGTCAATGAATAAATCCCAAATCTAGGTTGATAATTCTCAACAAAAAAGTTTGCTTTTCCCTCAATATCAATCATTATTTCCAGTTATTCAAGCCTGAAATTTACTAGAAGCGATTATCTTGGGGAGTCTAGTACGTGTATTAGTGATTAAATCACCAATACACGCCAAGGCTGAAGCAATTAGCGGATGTTTTGATGAAATACCTAACAATTTTCGAGAGATGAGGTGCTGTAACTGTCTATGTGTCTAGCAGAGAAATTGAAATACTGATAGCTTAGGTCGTAACGAATAAGCCATAATACTGAGCTAAAGATATAGTTTGTGGAACTATCTATATCTGGTGTCAGTAAAAGAGAAATCTTTAACAGTCTAATCAAACAAGTGTAGTGTTGTAACTGTTTATCTCAATATTAGAAGTGGTATGCAGGATGTGAAATATCCAACCATCCGGTAATATTATCTGGGAGTTGGTAGCGACGAATGACCAACAATTAAATAATAGAACCGCCATTGCCAAGATATTCATCCAAGCCTCTGCGACCACTACCTCTATGAGTATTGGGCTTTTCAGGTTGATTGGGGCTAGGTTTGGAATTATCAGCGACTAATTGCTGAGAATCGGACTTAGCCATCAATAATGCGGAAAAACGAGTCTGTACTGCTTCGCAGTTTAAAGCTAAGGAGCCAAATACCAGACTCGATACTAGAAGTGAAATGTCAGCACGCATAGTAGAAGTCTATTTTAGAACTATCTACTTCACTAATACTTAACTTTTAGATGCTTGTCCGGAAAGTTTAGAAAAAAGTATTTTATTTTACGGAATAAAAGTTAATTTTATATTTCTTGAAAATGCTCAACGAGTAACCAGTTTCCAGAGAAATTTGGCCGTCCCCAAATCTTGAGCATTGTTTCTGAAGGTAAAGCTTGTAATTGCTGGTCTATATGGGATAGCAATGTCACAAGCTGCCAATTTGCCCTATTTAAATTGGTTATTTTTGTAATATTAAATTGATAATTTTGCTCACCTAGACGTTGAAATTTACCGATAAAGCAGTCGAGGTTTAATTTATACTCTTCCTCAACCGAAATATTAGGACAATAACCATCTTTAGAATAAGCTTTTGGGTCGTCTAAATAATAAGTTTGCCAGTGCAACCAATCAGGATGATTATTTAATAAGTTAAACAAAGGAACAGTTGCGGCAGGTGCATAGTCGTCTGTCAATAATGCAGTCTGCAAACTCTTCACTGGTAAATCCCTAGGCTGACATTCTAACACAACACACAAAGAAGCGGCCATCCCGGCTGCTTGACCAATTCCCATAACTATAGGTTGAAGTCTGGTTGCTCCATTCGCAATATGAGAAACGGAAATGTTTTTTTCACAGACTAACAAACCATCTGTATTGGCAGGAATCAGACAGCGATAGGGAATAGTGAAGGGTGTTCCTGTCCATCTTCCACCCCAACGGATGGATTTAGGTTGCAGTGAAAACTCCACACCAGGATAATGGTGATCATTGGCATAGTTTCCCAGGGCAATGGCATCATCAAATAGTGATGCGGTTCTACCATTTGCTACGGGTAAAATATCCTGTTCGCAAACTGTTGTCATGCCGATGAGGCGACGACTTTCCCGATAGTAGGGATGGAGGGCAAAAGCTGAATCACCATGCGGAAACACATTTTTTGCTAATCCGTAACGCCTACCAATTTCATTTTGAATGAAATAGGCAAAATTTTGACTATGCCAGCGACATTCTTGCACAAATTGCCCCTTTTTGACATCTGTATCTATCAACCGATTGGCATTTTGGCAGTAGTCATTGCCGGCAATAGGCCAGTTAATCATCAATAGCCCCCCTGGCAAGCGGCCATAGTTCAAAAATTTTTCTGCCCCATAGTTATCCCAAGCTCCTGTAAATTGGGATGGATCATAATTCGGGGCTGGGGAAATTGCTGGAGCGATATTTTTGCCAAAATCTTCCATTAACACTACCCAAGTGGGCGCTTGCACTGGATAGGTTTGGGTGAGGGCGTTAAAATTTGTGGGCGCGCTGGGTTCTCCCCATTCTGACTGCAATTCCCAACCCCAACGATGAGGTACTTCTCCTAAAGCTAATAAGTCTCCTAATTCTGTGCCATCAAGAATAATTTTGGCGTTAATGGTGAAGTCTGCAAAGCGTACACCTGTGATACAGTCTTTTGTTCCCAAGACTTCTAAAGGTACTTGTCCCGAAATCCATTGGAGATTGGGTAATTCTCTCACCCAATCGGCAAATATTTCTGCACCTATACGCGGATCATAACTGAAAAAGCTCACCCAACTATGATCTAATCCCCCTGGTTGTCTGTGTTGTAATTCCCGTAAAAAAGCACCCCATAAACCGGTTTGAAAGGCTTGTAATTCATTGCCATCGGGTACAGATACTCCAGCAGATGTGAGCATTCCCCCTAACCAGGAAAATTCACTCACTAACATGGTTTTTACACCTCTTCGGGCTGCTTGAATGGCCGCAGCAGTTCCACCGGTGCCACCACCAACGACTAAAACATCGGTTGTATAGATTTGAGTCATATAAGTAACTTGGCGTTAAAATTTGCTGTTAAATTTTGTAAATACTGATTTTTTAGACATCCTTAATTTATATAGACTTTATCACCAAAAGCCTGAAATGAGGTATTTTTGTTGATAAGTACCTGAGCAAAATTATTTAAAATTCAATATTAATAGTATCAGAAAACCAATCATCATCAATTAACTGTTCTAAAGTATAAGGACATTGATCAGGAAAAATATTTTTCTTTAATCCTGTTTTTGCTATCACATACTTAATAGCTTTTTGATAATTATTTTCTTTTTCCTCATTTAGGTGTTTTCTTAAATTCGTAGTCATATCTGTTTCTAACTCACTACGAAAATTAACAATTTCCGCCGCCCAATGACGACGATTTATGCTTTCTGCTTCCCAATATTCAATCAATAATAAATGAATGATAATTTGTCTTAAATAACTTTCTCCACTGCGTTTAGTATCTCTAACCAAATTTTCTAAAACCTCACTTAAACTATCTAAATCTACCTCATTTAACTGATTATTTTTTATTTGTTCCAAGGTCATTTCATACCAGGCTAAATAGTCTGATTTATATAAATTTTTTAAGTTTATTAGGCTATTTGTGCTTAAAGTTTGCATATCTTACCTCAAAAAATAATATAATTTCATTATACCCCATAAAAATCCTCATCCAGAATTTCCTCTATCCCAAAAGGACAATTTATAGGATACTCACTCTCTTCCGGTACACTAACCCCAAACTTAGCCAGGTTACCCTCCTTAATTGCCAATTTTCGCCCATCAGGATAGGCTTTTTCTACTGCTTCTACTAAAAAACTTTTCAGAGATGGAGTATCTGCTAAATTATCTAAAACCCGTTGACGATGTTCCACTACAGAACTATACCAACTTGCTTTCATCGAGTCGGGTACATCATGCTGAATTTTTAACTTGAGTAAGTGAGCTAATAATATTTTTAGATTACTTCTGAGTGTATTCTTCTCTGACTTACCCAAATCCGCCAACTCGTCAATTAAATGCTCAATATCTAAAGATGCAAATTCACGATTTTGTAATTGTTGAATTGTTTGCTCAATCCATAATTGCAAATCACTATCATATAGTTTATTAGACATATTTTAGATGGGACGATAACTGGGTAATATATCGTGTAATTTTACAACTGCACCAATGATAGCGATCGCTGGTGCGAGAAATTCTTTTTCTTCCACTTGTGCCACAATTGTTCCCAGTTCACCAATTAATTCTTCTTGTTCCGGCCGAGTTCCCCACCGTATTAGGGCAATGGGTGTATCTAAACTCAAACCGGCTAGAGTTAACTGTTCAACTATGTAGGGTAAATTGTGAATACCCATATAAATAACTATGGTTTCTGAACCTTGGGCTATGGCTTGCCAATTGACCTGGGGTTTATACTTACCAGCAGATTCATGTCCAGTAACGAAAGTCACAGAAGAACTATAAAGCCGATGGGTTAAAGGGATACCTGCATAGGCTGGTGCGGCAATTCCTGATGTAATTCCTGGTACAACTTCTACGGGAATTCCTGCGGCTACTAATTCCGCCATTTCTTCGCCACCACGACCAAAAATAAACGGATCTCCCCCTTTGAGTCTGACAACTATGGCATGATTTTCTGCTTTCTCTATCAGTAATTGGGTGGTAACTTCCTGTAATAAGGAATGTCTACCCATGCGTTTACCCGCGTTAATTTGTTCTGCTTCAGAATTAATCATTTTTAAGACTTCTGGACTCACCAAAGCATCATAAATAACGACATCTGCACAAGCTAATAAACCTTTGCCTTTGAGAGTCATCAGTCCAGGATCTCCTGGACCAGCACCGACTAAATAAACTTTACCCAAAAATGTTTTCCTTTTGTTGAATGAAATCCCAGATTAAATCAGCAAATTCTCGACTTGTTCCTAAAGGTTGCGCCAGTTGAAAAGTTACTGAGGGAAATTGTAATTTTAGCGTTTCTACTGCCTGAGCGATCGCATCAGTTATCCCACCTGTAAATAAAAAGTATGGAAAAATCGCAATTTGTTGATAACCACTAGCTATTAATTCCTGTACTTTTACTTCTAAGCTAGGAGCTACAGACCAATAAGCCGTAACTGCGCCCACATTAGCTGCTATATTTTCTATTGGGGCATGAGAACCAGTGCGCCGACTACCATGAGCCAAAAGAATTGATATATCGGATTTTGCTGTGGTCATCATCCTAGCGACAAACTTTTCTAAACCAGGATAACTACCAATATAAGGATGCAATTTTATCATCATTCCTCCATCTATAGCCTGTTGTGCTAGAGCAATTTCTGTAGGAATATCTGTCATCAGATGAACTCCGGGTAACAAAAATAGGGGGATGATTTGCAACATTTTACAGCCCACAGCCTGAACACGATGGGCAAAATCTTGAATTTGCAAATGTAAAGGCTGAACATTAGCCTCTAGAGTAGCAACACCTACCAAGTTTTCACATTGGGGCATTTTTTCCCTAACAAGCTGGGCTAATTGTTGCATAGCTACATCTGGACGGGGATCAGAACTGCCATGAGACACTAAAAGATAAGCTGTATTGCTGTATTGCATATAATAAGGCAGGGGAGCAGAGGGGTAGAGGCAGTAGGGGCGAACGGCTGTTCGCAACCGTCAACTACTATAACAGTTTGACACCTTTGTAGTTAAAGCTTTCATCTGTCTTCCTAATTGAGTGCCACTTGCCCAAAAATGAGAAGGCAAATGGCCTCTTGGTGCAGATAATTTAAAAGTTAATTTTTGTCGCGCAGACGTAGAATAGGGTAAATACCAACCTACTTGAGCGCAAAATTGCCCATAATCATGATCACAGGTACGATAAATTTGGACTTGAATACTAAATCCAAAATGTCCTTGACTATATTTTGTCCACAATTGGTCAATAATTTGAAAATCCTGACAAGATAAGGTTTCCAAATCACTATAGGATAAATAACTATTTTTGCGCTTAGATAAAGCTTGACACATTAATGACCAAGTTTCCTCATCTGCCTTTTCCCATTGTTTCCAGGTGAGTAAATCACGTAAACGAGTGTAATCTAAACCAATATCCGCAGACAGAGTGGTAATTTGGGTTTTTTTCTCTGGTTTGGTTTTAATTGCCATTACCTCTAGGACTTCTTTAGCAGATTTGTAGCGTTGAGCTAAAGCATTCTGAATCATTTTGTCCAGAATATCACTGAGATAGGATGTAACCTGATTAGTTGGCAGTAAATAATCTCGCCACACCCAGCGATCGCTTATATCATCAAATAAGTTAAAGGGAGAAATCCCCGTTAATAGTTGAATACAACTAACACCTAAACTATAAATATCACTTGCTGGTAATACCTTACCCCGCATTTGTTCAGGAGACATATATTCAGGACTACCAATGGTTGTTCCTGTTTTCATCATCTCAGTTGCTGAAATATATTTAGCAACGCCAAAATCAATCAAAACTAAATCTCCTCCGGGAGACTTTCTCATCATATTTTCTGGCTTAATATCCCTGTGAATGACATGATGATCATGAATAAATACTAACACAGGTAATAAATCTTGCAGTAGTTTCTGGATTTGAGCCTCAGTAAACACCCCTTGCTGTGCTAATTCCTGGGCTAAGGTTTGTCCTGAAATTAATTCTTCCACTAAATATAATCGGTTTTCCTGTTCAAAATGTGCTAATAATTGGGGAATTTGGGGATGGCGCAATTCATCTAAGCGTACTGCTTCCTGCCGAAATAACTCCGCAGCTTTATGAAAAGTCGCTGGGTTTTCTTCGGGAAAACAGAATTGTTTAATTACGCATTGAGGCCGAGAAGGGATATGTTCATCTACCCCTAACAATGTTCTGCCAAAACCACCCTGACCTAGAGGATAAAGGGGACGATAGCGCTCTTTTAATAACAGGGGTTTACCACATTTGAGACAAAACCTAGCATCATCCGGGTTTTGCGGATACAGACAATTAGTACAGAAACTCATTACATAGTAGTTTTTTCCTGGTCTACTTGTATAGTGAACTACCACACACTGACCTTCG
>NZ_PGEM01000078.1 GCF_002934005.1 Cuspidothrix issatschenkoi CHARLIE-1
AGTGCGGAATGTGGGTAATAACTATTCTGAGTTTCCATTCAATTAATATCCCCAGCGAGTGGGGACCCCCTTATTTCGACTAACGCCCTAAATTGCCAGGCTTGTTTCCATTCAATTAATATCCCCAGCGAGTGGGGACTTGATGGTGACCTAACTGAGATTCAAAAGTTTGACTCTAGTTTCCATTCAATTAATATCCCCAGCGAGTGGGGACAATAAATCACAGCAATGCTTGATAGCCACAATTCTAGTTTCCATTCAATTAATATCCCCAGCGAGTGGGGACTGTAGAATTTATCCAGGAGGGTAAGCTTAATTTAAAGTTTCCATTCAATTAATATCCCCAGCGAGTGGGGACGAGTTAGTATGCTCTTCTGAGTACAAATACTATGCTCAAGTTTCCATTCAATTAATATCCCCAGCGAGTGGGGACATCCAAAGCTATTAACTAGATCCTCACGTTTTTTGTTTCCATTCAATTAATATCCCCAGCGAGTGGGGACAAATGGGTGGCAATGCTGGTACGAGGAATGCCCCATAATTGTTTCCATTCAATTAATATCCCCAGCGAGTGGGGACTTCTTATCAGGTGCAGTATGAAAGTAGCTGATTTAAGAAGTTTCCATTCAATTAATATCCCCAGCGAGTGGGGACCTGAAGGTGCTTACGAAGTAGGTAAAGTACTACCTAATGTTTCCATTCAATTAATATCCCCAGCGAGTGGGGACTCCTCAATTTTAAACCCTTATGTAGCAAGGTGTCCAGAGGCAGTTTCCGAAGGTCAGGAGAAAAGACCAACAAAAGGACAAAAAACCAACAGCCAAAAACCCTGAAACCCTTACCCAGTAAGCGACCGAAGGTCGCAACGAAAAAATCAATATTTCAGCCATTTTACCTGACCTTCGGCCAATGCCACGCCTCGCTATCGGCCAACGCCACACGCTAGTATCATAAATCACTAAACAATAATCAAACCCGGAGGTTCAATTGAACTCCCACCCCTCAAGTTTTGTCACCTAAGTGGACGTGAGATAACCAAAATGTGTGAAGAAAAGTAAAATCTCTGAAAACTTCTTCACTCTTGCCTCTTGCCTTGCCATAACGACAATTTTTAAAGCCCACCTACTTAATTAAGGAAATATTGCTAACTCGGTTTTGGGATCAAAGAAATGTATTTTCTCAGGAGTTAAAGATAGCCAAAGCTGTTCACCTGTATTTATAAATCTATCAGGTGGAACTCTAACTTGTAAAGCCTGTCCATTGGTATTTGGTAACTCAGGATCGGCAATTTTCACAGATAAAAAAGTGTCATTGCCTAAATTTTCTGCTAAGTCCACTTTAACTGGTAAATTTTTAGTAGCAGGTACACTTAAACTTAGATGTTCTGGACGAATACCTAAAATTAAAGTTTGTCCGTCGTATGGTTGTAATGCACTTCCCCAAATATCTGGAAGGGTAAAGCGAAAATTAGTATGGGTAATTAATAAAGGTGCGTGAAACTCCACGGGAATAAAATTCATGGGTGGAGAACCGATAAATTCAGCAACGAAGCGATTAACAGGACGATTATATAATTCTAAAGGGGCTGCAACTTGTTGAATTTTACCCTCTGACATAATAGCAATGCGATCGCCCATGGTCATCGCTTCAGTTTGATCATGGGTAACATAAATGGTCGTAATGCCCAACTGATGTTGTAATTTAACAATTTGACTCCGTGTTTCCGCCCGTAACTTAGCGTCCAAATTAGATAATGGTTCATCCATTAAAAATACTTGAGGATTACGGGCGATCGCTCGTCCTAATGCTACCCGTTGTCTTTGTCCCCCGGAAAGTTGTTTAGGTAAGCGATTTAACAGAGTTTCAATTTGTAACAAACTCGCAACTTTTTGTACTCGTTCATCCACAATTCTTTCTTTTGGGGAAATATAGCGTAATCCTTTAGGTAGCTTTTTTGTCACACCTACCAGTAAATCTTTCCCCCATTGAGTAAATATTTTTTTGCCAAATTCTTGATCTGGAAACTGACGACGCAAACCAAAAGCGATGTTATCATAGACAGTCATGTGGGGATAGAGAGCGTAACTTTGAAACACCATAGCGATATCTCTAGCTTTAGGTGGTAAATCATTAATCAAGCGATCGCCGACGGAAATATTACCACCAGTCATCACCTCCAACCCAGCAATTAACCTTAGTAACGTGCTTTTACCGCAACCAGACGGACCCACCAGCACTATAAACTCACCATCAGCAATAGTTAAATTAATCCGTCGCAAAACACTGACACCATCTGCACCATCTTGGGTTTTTGCACCTTCCCCAGCGCGAGAGGGGAAACTTTTATAAACATTTTCTAATATAACTTGTGCCACAGGGATTCACTTTAAAATTTATTAATTGGTAGAGGCGGAAATTTTTCACCCATACACTAGATAGCATACATTGTTTTTCAAGAGCCAGATCCCCGACTTCTTCAAGAAGTCGGGGATCTTAATTTAACTTAAGATGGTTATATTGAGTTTAGCAATTCTTGAATTTGCTGATTAATAACCTTAACATCAAAACGTTGACTAGCAGTAATTCTGGCATTATTAGCAATATTCGCAGTTTTTACAGCTTCTTGCCAACAATGATTAATCACATCTGCTAATTCTTGACATTCTCCCGGTGTCACTAAAAAACCATTAATACCATCTTCCACTAACTCTATCGCACCGCCAGCTTTAGCTGCAACCACAGGTTTACCGCACAGCATAGCTTCAACAATAACTCTCCCAAAAGGTTCGGGTGCAGTGGAAGTATGGGTAATTAAATCACACATTGTCATTAATTGGGGAATATCCGAGCGAAATCCTAAAAACTTAACTCGATTTTCTAATCCCAAACTAATAACTTTTTGGTGTAAATCTTGCACATATTCCTGTTCACCAAATAAAGCATCACCAACGAAAATTACTACTATATCTTGTGGACATTGAGAAAGGGCATCAATTAAAATATGCTGTCCCTTCCAAGGAGAAAGACGGCTAAAATGTCCAACAACAAATTTATTTTCTAATTGTAAATTAGCTCTGATTTTCCTCACTTCTAATTCATCAACTTGATAATTCTCTATAGCAAAGCCATTATAAACAACCTTAACTAGATCAAGGTTTCCTCCAGCTTCTAAAAATGCCCTTTTACTAGCTTGAGAATTGGCAATTACCAAACTAGCAAAGCGATTAATTAAACTGACTGCTACTAGAAGATTAGTTTTACTAAAATGTTCTAAAGAAAGAATATCATGTAAATGATAAACCAAAGGACGACGAGCCAAAAAACTAGCTATTGCCCCTACAACTAAAGCCTTTTGAGTATTAGCATAGATTAAATCATATTTTTTAGCCCATGCAACCACCTGAATAATTAAAGGTATAATTTGCCCTAAACTGCTTAACGCTGAGAATAGTCCACTGTCTTTACTAACTTTAATTCCTTGAGTTGTCAAGACCTCCACCGGAATTTGATTTTCTTGCAGTAACTTTCTAAAATCACCATCGGCAAATAAACCAACTAGAGAATTATCACGATAGGGTTTAGCAATATCCACTAAACACAACTCAGCACCACCAGGTTTACCACTCTGATCTAAGAATAAAATTTTCATACAATTTATATAATTATAGTAGTATGCAGTTGAATGAGATATAAATTGAAACTTAAAAATCTACAGGATAAGACTTTTCACCCTGATAGTTTAAGCTAAGAGAACCTGCCGAACTTGTTGGGCAATATTTGTCCAATCATAATATTTAACTGTGTAATTACGACACTCTTCTCTAGAAGGTAAAATCAGTTTATCTAACATAATTTGGGCTAATTTATCAGCAATGCTTTCCACAGTTATAGATTCAGTAATTAACTCTGGAGAAAATCTTTGTAAAATTTCCGGCATACCCCCTACAGGTGTACATAAAACAGGAGTACCACAAGCTAAAGATTCCAAAATAGCTAATCCAAACCCTTCAAAAGATTGACTTGGCATTACAGTTAAATCAGCCGCTTGATAGGCAGTAGGTAAATCATTTTCAGGTAAAAAACCCAAAAATTGCACATTATTTTCTAAACCTAATTCTCTAACTTGTTGTTGCAGTAAAGCTTGAATATGACCACGACCAGCTATAGCTAACCAAATATCAGGAATGCCTGGTTTAATCATCGCTATAGCTTGTAATAATTTATCAATTCCCATACGATAAACTAAGCGCCGAGAAGTAAATAATATTGGCCGATTAGTTGGCCAGTTTAGCTTTGTTCTCGCTTCTTGACGTGATAAATTGTTCTGAAAATGATCAATATCAACTCCACCGGGAATAATCTGAATTTTCTCCCAGGGAATTTGGTATTTTTGATGTAAAATTTGACCAAAAGCTTTACTCAGAACAATAAAGCGATCACACCGATTATAAGTTATTTTTTCAATTAGCTGTTCTTTTAGCCAAATATTAAATTTTTGATTTACCACTTCTTCTTGACTTTCCGCCGCCCAAGGACCATGAAAGTTAAAAGTAATCGGTATATCCTTGGGTAAAATATCTAAAATAGGAAAACTATATAATGCAAAATGCAAATTAATTGCATCAGGTTTACCTAATCTAGTTTGTTTAAAGTTATGGCGAATAGACCATAATCTATTGCTAATTTTAGTATCTGGATCAGCTAAATTAGTCAACTTAATCTTTGTATTTTGATGATCTACTGGTAAACCAACCCCACATAATTCTACTTGATCTTGATGTGTTACTAATTGATGAGTTAGTTCATAAATATATCGTTCTAATCCTCCAGGATGTTTAGGAAACCAACCAGTACCTAGAGTTAAAATAGATGCTGAACTAAATTTTTTATCTTTATTTTCCACTTACTTAACTCCTCTCATAGATAAATTCAGATTATTTATTGTGAGTAATATTTTTAATTATTTTCTCCATGCAAAGACAATATATTTTCAGCATTATCTTCCAATACAACACTGAAAAATATAATCAGCATAAATTTTTAAAAAAATTTATTTTTATATAAAAAATATAGTGCTGATACAATCTAATATTTTCATACTAATATCCCATTATAGGGTTTCCCAGTCTAATAAAGTACAAAATTATCTGCGTACCCTTCGGGAAGCAAGCTGCAATTATTACTGCTTCTACCTCACCATAGTAGTAGATGAATAAGAATCGGGAAAATCAAGTAAATGTGTTATTGAATACAGTTTTTTGTATCAATTATAAAATGTCTTAAATCGAACATTTATAAATCCAGAATATAATAAAAATTATATCTAAATATATTAGTATTTATATCTTAGTAATGATTTCAACTATTAAGAGAATGTATTTTGTTGATAAAGTTTTGATGAAATCATACATAAAAGAATATTTATTTGTTAGTTTATAGATAACTATTTAGAAATTATCATTGCATAGGGGTATTAAAAAATCTAATGATACAAACTTTAGCTTGTAATTAGCTTTTTTCCCTTCACTTTACCTATGTTTTGACGAGAATCGAGAATAAATCAAAGTAGATTAAGTAATGCAAAAATATGGAAATGTTTGGTAGTAAGGGTTTCAGACCTTAAATTATGACTAAACTCCTCACTACAAACCTTGAATTATTCAGTCCGTTCTACTTATACTAATTCTATGGAAGAGAGTGCCATAATAAATTTTGTAGAGACGTTCCGCCGTCTCTACAACGGAAAATAAAGCATAGAAATGGTATTACTACAAATTTTACCGTCTATTAGTTGATTAAGATTTTGATATGAATCATAAGAAATTGAGAAATTTGAGTAAAATTCATCACCAGCTTAATAGCTGTATCAACAGTTTATTTCGGAGTAAATATGGTAATAAAAAAATAATCTTTAATGTTTTACTTGGTATCACCTGCGGATTAACAGTGACATTTGCAGGAATGACAATGGATTTAGCAACAACTAAAATATCTCCCACACCTGCAATATCTCCCACGCCTCCAACATCCTCCACATCTGAAATATCGAAAAATTCCGAAGTTAACTATATTACTTCTTGGTTAGGAAATACCATTGGTAATGGTCAATTAACAGTACAAAACAATATCGAGGCCATGTATGTCCAAGATGATGGAACAGTATACACAAATAGTGTTTGGGATGAAGCTGGTAGGGAAGCAGCAGTATATAAAGATGGTCAACCGATTTTAACTTTAAAAGATACCCATGGTTGGAGTCGTTTAGGTGGTAAAGCCATAACTGCCAATAGCAAATATATCTATATTGCTATGTCTCAAGGTGAACTAGATCCAACTAAAAAACATTATCCGCAAAAAGGTCAAATTTGGTACTGCGTGAGACGTTATGACTTAACAGGAAAACCTGCACCTTTTAACAAAGGCAATGGCTGGGATAAAAGTATGTTAATTACCAGCCAAAAACATGAAGTTACTGGATTAGCCACCGTAGATAATAAACTATTTGTCAGCAATGCTGGTGAAAATATGATTCGGGTTTATAATACCGAAAACATGGAAGAATTAAATAGTTTTGCCATTGCTAATCCTAGACAAATCACCATTGATAAAAAAGGCAACTTGTGGGTTATTCAAAAAAGAAAAGGTAGCAAATTTTCCAAAATCGTCAATTATTCTCAAATAGGGCAAAAATTAGCCAATGACATTATAGATATTGACGAACCATCAGCATTAGCCATTGATAATCGAGGTAGATTATTAATAGCAGATAATGGTGTTAATCAACAAGTGGTGATTTATAACATTAATAATCAACCAGTGCGAGTAGATACCTTTGGTGATAAAAAAGGTATTTTCGGTGGTGTACCTGGAGAAATTAAAACTACAAAACTCTATGGTATTACAGGAATTGGTACAGATGCCGCAGGTAATTTTTATATCAATAATAACGGCTTCAAAAACTCAGGTACAGATTTAAGAAAATTTTCCCCATCAGGACAAGTACAATGGCAATTACTAGGATTAATATTTGTAGATAATGCAGATACAGATCCGCACACAGATGGTGTTAATCTCTTCACAAAACAAGAACAATATGTGATGGATTATAGTAAACCTGCTGGTAAACAGTGGACTTATCAGGCCTATACACTTAATCCCTTTAAATATTCTCAAGATCCACGTTTACATACATCACCAGATGCTACTTTTGTCCGGCGTATTCAAGGGAAACCTTTTTTATTCCTGACAGATATGTATGGTAGCTTTTTACAAATTTATCGCTTTCAACCAAAAACCGATGGTAATATTGCCATTCCTGCGGGAATGTTTGTCGGTACAAATGAAGGAGGTAAATCCATTTCTGGCAATTGGCCGCCCGATCAACCCGCACAAGGAGAGTGGATTTGGCGTGATATTAATGGTAATGGTGCATTTGAAGAAAATGAGTATGATATCAGCAAAGATTATCCCTATATGGGTGGTTGGTGGGTAGATAGCAAAGGTGATATTTGGAAAACATTGCGAACTCAAGATGGAATTCGTCGTTATCCTTTCCAGGGAATAGATGCTAAAGGAAACCCGATCTATACCTATAGTTCAATGGAAAAAATCAAGACTCCTGCTATCTTCACTGACTTGCGAAGAATTGAGTATTTTCCAGAAACAGATACTATGTATTTATCAGGATTTACAACTGAGCATCCAGCAGTAACAGATCAGGCCAAAGTAGTAGGATCAGAAATTGTTCGTTTTGATAATTGGAGTCAAGGAAATCGTACTCCCAAATGGCGAACTGTCATTCCCTACGACACTACAGGTAAACAACAAATTGCTACCGCAGCCATGAGTGTAGCGGGTGATTATGTATTTGCAGTTACCTTCAAAACCGCAGAGGTATATGTTTATAAAGCTACAACTGGAGAACTGGTGAAAAAGATGAGTCCAGGGAAAGAAGTTGGTGAAGAAAGTGGTTGGGTTGATATTCCTTATGGTATCCGTGCTTTTCGTCGTGCTAATGGTCAATATCTAGTATTTGTGGAAGAAAATTGGAAAGGAAAGGTATTGGTATATCAGTTCACAATGTAATCTATAGTAGGTGACAGGTGATAGGTGACAGAGTTGAAGAAACGTAATATTAAGATCCCCGACTTCTCAAAGAAGTCGGGGATCTATCCACTTCCTAATTTTACATAATTACTAGCGTTTGTTGGATTCCACTTTGTTCTACGCAAATTATAGGGATTTTATTAATAATTGAGGCGATGGTGAAAAATATAACCTTAAATAATCGTATTCATTTTGAAGGATTCCAGGCAGAACCACAACGTTATATGTTAGCAACAGATATCTTTGTTTTGGCTTCCCATTGCGAATCTTTTGGGTTAGTTTTAACAGAAGCTAGAGAGGCAGGTTGTGCCATTATTGCCAGTGATGTATGTAGATGGCATTCCTGAAACTTTAGAGCATAGTCAGGCGGGGATTTTAGTCCCACCGAAAGATATTCAAAGTTTAGCTAGTGTTTTAGCAAAATTATTGAGCGATCGCCAACTCTTGAATGAGTGGAAATTCCGCGCCCAACAAAATCTAGAAAGATTTCATGCAGCACGAATTAATGAAGAAACACTAGCTATATATGGAGAAATGATGAGAGAAAAGAACATCATCCATTTGATAGAATCGAGAGAATTAGCTAATCTCAATTAACTCTTTTTGACTAATGTGCATCGCAATTCCTTTTTCATAATAAGCAGCTTCATTGATAAAAATAGGATAAACAATATCATTTCCCTTATAAACAATTTCCTCGCCGCTAAAAGTCATAAACATCGGATCACCAGGATGCAACGGTTCATAATCTCTAAATTGGAGTTGGGGATGAATCATCCCTTGAATTTCCCCATTTTCACTGCGCGGATAATCAATCACACCAATTGATCTATAAACTGTCAGAGTATTATTTCTGAGTAAATTTTTGCCCAGATTATAATTTTCAAAATAATCTAGAGATGTATAAATAAGCTGCTCAGTTTGTTGAAATAATTCCGCATTTAAAATACTTTGGGGTACGGGTCCAACTTCCAGGGCAAAACCCAAATCAGATAAAGAACGGAGAAAACCACTACCTTTAGGTTGTTCATGAAGATAAACTTTTACTAAAGGATTTATTGCACTTAAAACAGCAGCTAATTCCAGTAATACAGGATGGCGATTTCCTAAAATAATACATAAACCCATGTTAGATGTAGTAGTATGTAAATCAATAATTACATCTTCAATATCTGGAACTTTTGGTTTTAATATTGTTTGAATTTCCCGCGCTCTTAATTCTTCATAATTAGCAGGTTTATCCTCATTCCTCAACTGGACAAAACAGCGATTGAGGTCTTTTTCTACATATCTTACCCGTGCAGCGATCGCTTTAGGATTACCCAGCAAAGATAAAGTTTCAAAACTGGATCTATGGACTAAATCGGGATGGTTGTGAAACTTTTTAACCAAGTAAATTCCTGTAAACTCATTACCATGGTTTCCTCCTACAATTACTACCCGGTTAATTTGATTCATAATTACCTCATTTAATTAATGATAATTCCCAAACCTAGATCCCCAACTTTATTCATAAGTCAGGGATCTGATGACAATTTAAAATTGTTGGTTGTGAAAATACACTTTAGTTTTTAATTATATAGCCATTAGGCATGAGACTTCCGGAGAAAATAAAATGTAAGTGGTTTGTACAGACGTTCCGGTGGAACGTCTCCACATTAGACATCTGGCAGAAATTAAATATGCCTAATCACCAAACCCTTGTAGGGATAATTCATGAACTGTCCCTACATTATTTTTCACCAGATGTGTGTTGAGTTTTACTCACTTTTACTGACCCCAACCCCTGAATTATTAATTCTGCTGTAATATTTGTGTCCGGCCATGGCCATAGCGAAAAATCCCCACATAATCATACCTGCAATGCTCAACATTCCGCTATAGATAATCAACTGAGCGCAACAACTAATACCGATAGCGCGAGATACACTAATAAAACTATCAAACTGACCTTCAGTATACTTGCTAACAGCAAAAATCATTAGTATTAATCCACCAACATAGGGGATAGCACCGATCCAACCCAAAGTGAAAAACATATCTAAAATGCCGCTATCAATAACAACTACCTCTATTTGTCCAGTTTTTTCATTCACCTTCCAAATATTACCAAAGCCGTTACCAACAACATTAGAAAGAGCTAGACTTAGGTTACGATCATAAGCTGCGGATCTATCTCTAAAGCTACTATCTTTTTCTAAATTAGAAAAACTTTCTAATCGGGTAGTAATAACTTTAGAAAGAGGTTCAATTGTCACCAAGGGGACAACACATATTGTCATTGCCAAGATGATAGTAATTAACCGCTTTTGAATCTGTGGTTTAACAGAACCAAAAAGGATAATCATCCCTAAAAACCAGCCACCCCAGCCAGTCCGAACTTGACAGAGTAAAAATGATAAGTAACCTACAGCAGAAGCAGGAAAAATTAAAGAACCAGAACTGGTAAATAATATTAATAATCCAGCTTGCATCACAGTAGCAAAGGGTCCTGGTGAATGTAGTGTACTCCAGACGCGCATTCCAAAGGGAACAGGATTACCAGCACTGGTAAACATTTCCGATTTTAGTAACCAATATCTATCCCATTCAGGTGCAACCACAAACTGATAAACACCATACGCTCCGATTAAAAGAATCGCCCAAACAAATAACCGTTGAAGATGCTGCCGATAACTAGGATAATCGCGCCAATTAGCAAATAGGTGAAAAGCGAAAATTATGGGACTGAGCCAATCTAAAAAACTGCGAATTACGGGAAGAGGCTGATTATAAATTATCCCCACTAAAAAACCATAACAAACCCCGATAAAAGCTAAGATAAATGGCAATCCTCCCTGGCGAGAAATATTAGGTAAATGGTTTAAAAAAGTGACCAAGGTAATAAATACCACCAAATAAGGACTAATTAACATTTGTCGGGTAGTATCCCAACCAACTTTATAGTCAACTAAACGAGTAATTAAGGGAGTAATAAACCATATAGACCAAGTAAAACCAATATAGTGAATGGGATGCCGCAAATATAAAAATATTGCTACTATAAAAGCTGTGATCGGAAAAATGAAGCGTAAACTAGCTGCACTGGCAAAGTAGCAACCTGTTGTTAGGAATATAAAACCAAAGATCACTAGCCAACTTTGGGCAGATCGATCTTCCGGGGAGAATTGTTTTTTTAAAACAGTATTAAACAGTAGAGTATTGGAAATCACTTTGATATCTAGATAGTGTAAAATTTGGATGTTAACCAATCTAATTAATAGCCAAAATAGCGATTAGCAAGATTTAATTTTGCCGATTGCATTTTATATTCTTGATATCCTAACCATCTACCTTGTAAAGAGGCTCGCAGTTTTTTAGTAGCAAGTTGTTGGTCTTGGCTAAAAAATCTTAACCATTGGCAGATTCCGAAACTTTCTCTAGTTCCTACTAAAACCGACCATAATAAAAATACAATTTGCCGAACGGGAGAAAGATGTTCTAATAAAACTAAGGTTTCGTTATGGACTAGATTAATTAAGGCAATGTCGTTAAAATTATGGCGTTGATCTTCATCAAACCGTTGGGCAGGATAATGATCTACAGCAATATTAGGATCGTAAATTATTTTCCAACCCGCGCGTTTGAGAGTGAGGGTAAAGGACATTTCAAAATGTACCTGTGCGCCCGTACCTCGCATTCTTTCATCAAACTTTAATTTACCAATTGCTTGGGTGCGAAAACTCATATTCACACCTTTGAGAATATCAACTTCACGGGGTGCGCCTATGCCGAGGTGATGGTTGCCAACAACGCGCCCCCACCATTGCAATTTGCCAACGAGGGGACGCGAACCATCTTCTAATTTGTCTCCTTGATAAATCCAATCCCGCCCACCAACGCCACCAATGACACTATTAACGCTAAAATGAGAGTTAATTTTTGCTAACCAATCAGGATGGGGGGCAGCATCGTCATCGGTGATGGAAACAATGTCTCCTTGTACACAGGCTAGTCCGGCGTTAAGTGCGGCTACTACTCCCGGCTGAGTAACGGTGACAACTTCTAAGGACAAGAGATAGGGCGGAAATTGATGGAGAAATTCCCAGGTGTCTGCGTCTGTGTCTCTGACAACGACGATCGCCTGATCAACGGATTTAGTTTGCTGTTGAAGGGCTTTCAGGCAACGGGCCAAGTCTTGAGGACGGCGATAGGTGGGGATGAGAACTGTGTTTCTCATTAATGATTAACTCCTCAAATATATTTAAATAATTTTGTGCCATTTTTGACCAGCTATGTTGTTGGGCAATGGTACGGGCAACTTCACCCATTTGTTGACGCAGAGAGCGATCGCTGGCTAAAACAGACAAACTTGCAGCTAAACTATCAACGTTATCCGTTTCTGATAGAACAATTCCCGCTTCTGGTGTTACTAATTCTGCCCCTCCTGTAGCGGTGGCGGTGATCACAGGTAAACCCGAAGCCAAGGCTTCTAATAATACGAGAGTGCAAGCTTCATAACGGGAAGGAAAAACAAAAAAATCTGCTGCTTGCATAATTTTGGCTATGTCTCGACGATATCCTAAAAAATGCACTCGTTCACTAATACCTAAATTATTTGCTAGTTCTAAAAACGGACTACCTTGAGTATCTCCCACTACGGCTAAATGTAAATTTGGAACTTTTTTTAAAGCTTGTAATACTGTATCTAAATTTTTTCTCGGTGTGCGGATATCTCCAGCAAATAAAGCCAATGTGACATTTTCTGGTAATCCCCATAAACTGCGAGAAGTGACACCAGGAATAAATTCTTCTAAATCTACACCATTAACAATTACCCGAATTTTTTGACGAGGGACACCAATATTAACTAATTCTGTGGCGACTTTTTCTGATACAGCAATCATAATTTTAGCTTGGTGGAAGGCTTGTTTTTCCCAATAGGCATTAGCCCCAGTAAATAACCATTGATATAAACCGTAAATATCCTTACGGGTGCGGAAAATATGCACAGGCGATCGCCACCAAGAACTATGGACAAAATGCACAGCATTGACATCCGCCGCGCCCATAGTAATCGCACCATTGACTTTGACTAAATCGAAATCAGCCCGATTTTGACCTAACCAAGCCGCACTTTTTTGAGCAAAAATGAAATTACGGACAAATTCTGTAGGATGGCCAGCAACTGGAATAGAAACCCAATTTACATCCCTATTTTCTGCTAATTCTGGGGCAACTTCACTGGCTACTAGTGTTAAATTATGACGTTGGCGAATGGCTTCTTTTGCTACTTCATAATTAACTCGGCCTTGTCCATCACCTTTGCGGACTTTGTGCGTCACAATACAAATTTTCACTGATAACCTCTCCGGATTTAATTTAGAATTTTAATGAACCATACCCAGATCCCCGACTTCTTTGATTAATTATGTCCATAAATTAGAGATTGCTATCAGAAGTTGGGGATCTTATCCCCTTACTAAATTCTGGTGTTTCTCTTTATGCAACTTTTAATATTTTCCTGGTAATCATAGGAGGAATAAAACTCAGTGCTAAAGCTACTAAAGTGCGTAAATTAAATTTTTGCTCCCGTAAAGTTTGCCAAAAATAAGGACGGGCGGCAGCAATTTGTTGATCTAGTAATAAACCAATACCTAAAGTTGTATTCGCTGTTAACAAAAGTTTTTTAAAGTGTTGATGAAATTCTTGTAAATTTTTATCTTTCATAAAAATTTGATAACAGAATATTTCACTTTTAGCCTTACGAATTTTTGCCTGAATACTGCGTCTACCACTGAGCATGGTATCAGTTTGTTCATGCTCTCGATATTTAGTTAATTTTTCAGGAACATAGTAAACTCCGTAACCTGAAAGACAACAAACATAAGTTAAATATAAATCCCACATTCCCCCAACTTCTGAAGGAATAAGATTCCAATTAATCATATCATTGCGAATTACACAAGCCGCAGCCGTAGGAATACTTTTATCAACTAAACCCATTTTAGTAAAATTTTTATGAATACCTTCAGCAATTTTATCTCGTTTATAACTGCGGGTATTTTGTTCTGTAGCGGCTATATTAATTTTACTATCACTATCCATAATATATTGGTCACAAAAAGCCAAAATTAAATGGGAATTTGCTTCTAAATGTGGTACAAGTTTAGATAAAAAATCCTCATCCCACATATCATCATCATGGAGACTAGCCACATATTTACCCGTGGCAATTTTAAACCCATGAAACTGATTACCTAACATCCCAATATTTTCTGGATGGCGATAAAATTTAATCCGTGGATCGTTAAATGCAGCCACCAATGCTTGAGGATTTTCCTCACTACAATTATCAGAAACAATAATTTCAATATTTTGATAGGTTTGGGCAACCGCGCTAGTAATTGCTTGCTGAAGATATCCTATCCGGTTATAGGTGGGAATGATGATACTAACTAAAGGTTCGGGTAATTTATTATTCATATAGCAGATGATAGATTTGAACAGATTTACTTCTAAATTCTTACCTTTTGATATTTGCATAATCATTGATCAAAGATTAAATGCTTTAATGACTGCCCTATGTTCCCATATAAATTAGTAATTATAGATATTAATAAATCCAACAATTTAGAGTTTTTAGGTATTTTATAATCGGGGATATTAGCTATATTCTGGGATTTTGCATATTGGCGGCAAGATTCCCAATCGTATTTCCAAATATCTTCCATCCAGAAGCGTTTACATCCATATTTATGGAAATAATGCAGCACTTCAAAGTCATAAGAGTAATATTGTTGTTTAGTAATTGTGTGCATATCAATACCTAAATCTTCCCAACTATCAAACCATTCATGGGGGCAAGCTTCTAATTTACCAATACTTAAATAGTTCAGTTTATAAGGATGGCGAAATCGTCTACTTATGGCATTAGTATCTTCTAATATATTTTCTATGACACTGTACATACGTATTTTTGAGGCGTGAGCATCTAAACGAACAAAGGCATAGTGGAGAATCTTAATATCATGGATATGTAATCTAGTTCCATATTCAGGCATAGGAACTCTAACACTATGAATTTTCCGTGGTTGATGTTCTGCACCATCATCAACATAGCCAAGAGGGGTGAGAATTCCACTTCTGATACATTTATAAGTATTGTCAAATAAATCAGGCTTTTCAAAAAACAATATTGTTCCTGGTTCTGCTTGCAGCATTTTTTGCCAACTTGCGGTTTTAGTAGCATTAGCAGCTAGTATTTCATCCGCATCTAAAGCCAATATAATTTTATGTTCTTGTACTAAATCTCTAGCTGTCTGAATTAATAATAATTGTCGTTCAGCTTCATTAAATTGTTGTGATTTATTTTCAATCAGAATCACTTTAGGATATTTTTTGCAAATAGCCTGACTGCCATCAGTAGAATTTTGGTCAGCAATAATAATGTGATCTGCAAATTGACTAGTCACTGACAAAAAACGATCTAAAATCCACGCTTCGTTTTTCACAGGGGTAATAACGACAATTTTTGGTAGTTTTGTAGTCATGGTGAATTTGGTTATAAAGTATTTATCAAGATTTACTTTTTGCGAGAATAAAACTCGGTCATAGTTTTATGATAACTTTTTTCTAGTTCTTGAATATGAACATCCATCACAAATTTTTGCTCAAATAAATCGTGACCTTTTTCACCCATCAGTCGAGCTTGATGATAATTTCCTGATAATTCATTGATGGCATCGCCTAATTTTTGCAGGTCATGGGGAGGTACTAAAATACCTGTTTGATGATTTTGGATATATTCAGGAATACCACCGGTAGCACTAGCAATAATCGGTCGACAATGGGCATAAGCTTCTAATGTTACTAAACCCGCAGGTTCTGGCCACAAACTGGGAAAAATCACTGAGAAACACTGTTGATAAAGTGCTTCTAATTTGTCACCATTACACCAACCATGCCAAGTAATGCGATCGCTTAAACCCATTTTTTCTGCTAATTCGATCATTTTGGGTTTAGCCCAACCTTCCCCAGCAATATCTAAGTGAATTTTAGGATTAGTTTTTGCTAATGCTTTAATTAAAGATTCAATACCTTTATAGGGAACAATTCGACCTACAAATAAAATATGTTGCTGTTGATGGATTTCTTGATTTAAGGGGATTACAGGATGTTTTGATCTTTCTACAGCACAGTATAAAGTAGTGACTTTATTAGGTGATAAGCCATGATAAATTAGTTTTTCTCGCACATAATTACTATTAGCAATTACAGCAATATTTAGATTTTTAATGTTTTTCAGAAAATAGTAAGCATTTTGCCAGTCTTGGATAATATTTTTGGGTCTGCGACTCCCACAACCATCTATTAAATGACCCCAAGTACATCCTAGAGGGTGCATAGAGCGATCACATTCTTGTTGACGATCTGCTAAATATTTTGTACCACTAGGACAATAACTAGAATGATTATGAATAGTTAAAACTGCTGGACATTCTTCCCGAAAATCTATCAACATATCAGGATCATGAATATGCAGTAATTCATAATCACTTTGTTTGATATTTTTTAAAGAACTAATGACAAATTCCTCCGGCTCAGTCCCATGATTAATTAATTCAGAATTTTGTGAATTAATCAAAGCAGTTATATAAGTTTCTAATCCTCCACCACCAGCAATATTAACAGGAGAACAGTGATATATTTTTTGTTGAGCTTCTATGGGATTATTTCTCGTTAACATTATTGTCCTGGTTAATTAAAAATAGGTGTAATTAAACCTTGTTGTGCAAATATTTCACACAATTGCTGTTGATAAACTTCCTGATTATATTTTTGGGCAGTAATTCTTGCTCTTCTACCCATTTCTACTCTCATCTCCTCATTTTCAGCTAAAAATTTGAGTTGATTAGCCATAGTTTTCACGTCTCTAGGAGGAGCAATAAAACCATTGACGCTATTATTTACCACATCCGCAGCACCACAATTAGAAGTCACAATTACAGGTAATCCACAAGCCATAGCTTCTAATGCTACTAAACCAAAACCATCTTCTACAGAAGGCAAAACTAGAATAGAGGATTTACCAAAAACTTTAGTCGGATCATCTTGACTAAAATTCCAAAATTCCTGTTTAATATTGGGATTTTGGCTTAATGTTTCTGTTATAAATTTCTTTAATCCGCGAGTAGATACCCCACCAACAATCAATAATTCTGAATTAGGAATATCAGCTTTTAAAAAAGATTTAACTAAATAAGATAGTCCTTTTCTAGGTTCAATAGTTCCTACATAAACAACCCGAAAAACTGCATCTGTTTTTAAGGTGGGATGAAATCTATTAGTATCCACAAAAGGAGTGACAACTTTAATTTTTTCTGCTGCAAATCCAGCTTGAATAAAAGTTTGTTTAGCCACTTCAGAAAGCACAATGATTAAATCTGCTTGTTCACATTCACTAGCAAATCTTTTCAGCATTTTGGGATTCATGGTAGCTACGGTTGAATCAGATAAAAAATCTAATTCTTGTTGAATTTGTTCCTGCATAAAAGGCAGATAATTATTCAAGCAATATAGCCACGCTTTTGCACCTTGAGCTTTAGCAGTTTGAAATGCTAAATTAGTTTGTCCTGCTACGCCCATAATTAAATCACAGGAGTGAGATTTTAATCTTTTACTTACCTGATTGTCAAAATATAAATCACTTAGCAACACAGCTAAATCATGACGACGACGTAAAATAGGGGTACTTAATAATCTTCTACTCCAAATAGAATTACCCACAGGATATATAGGAAAATTGGTTTTTGGTGCTGTTAAACCACTACAAAATACCGTTAAATCTCCTAATTTATGTAATCCTAATGCAGCATTTTCTAAACAAACGCCTTGTCCACCTGTACCTAAACCAGTATTGCAAGTAAGTGTAATTTTCATGAATAATTAAAAGTTGTAGTTGAACAAATACTGTCAAAAATTTTTAAGTAATCTTGGGCTAAATTTTGATAACTTAATTCCTGATGTAAATGCGTCCTATCAAAACGTAAAGGAGAACCAGAAAACTTAGCACTAGCTATATGGGCAATTACAGCTTTCATAGCTTCTACATCGGTAGGTTCTACTAGCCAAACACCGGGTTTATCTTGTAAATAATCCCAATTTTCACCGTAAGGTACAGCAGCTAAAATTGGTCTATCTGTCATTAAATATTCATAACTTTTACAAGAAATTCTGCCACCGCTTGTACCATCTGGACGATTTGGTAAAGTTATTAATAATAAATCTGCCTGTCTAGCTAATTGAATCGCTTGAAAGTGAGGTAATGAACCAGAGACACTAACTACATCTGTAATATTTTGATTTTGTAAGACTTTATTAACTACAAATTCAGGAAAACTATTACCATAAACTGACAGTTTAATTTTGTTTTCCCATTCTAGCTTTTGAGAGATGAGTTGTTTAATTGCCTGACCGACAAAAACTGGACTAGAACTACGATAATCAATTTTTACTCGTTGATAATATCCCCATTCCACCCAAGCTTTATAAAGTCTTTTTACTAAATTTTTTTCTTGAGGTAGATGATAAAATTCATACCAACCATTCATCCCACCTGTATAAATTACCTCGAAAGATGAATTGTCATTTTCGGAGGTAATGGGAGTAGCAAAATCTAAAGGATCTGCACCACAACGAATTAAATGAAACTTTGATTTTTCCGATTCAGGCTGACGATTTTTAACTAAATGTAAATTGAATTGAGAAACATAAACTACCGCATTTGCTTGTTGCACATAGAGATTTTCTAACCAACGTTCTAGATGATGATGTAACCAACTAACTGCATTAGGGTGCATATCAGTACAACTGAGTGAATCATCTAAACTAACCACTAAAGGTAAACCAGTTAGCCATTTTAGTGCTATCCCCGCCAAACCCGCAGAATAGGGCATCATAATCACTAAAATAGCATCTGGTTTTTGTTGTTTAATTAATTGATAGCCTTTAAATACTGCGGGTAAAATCCAAAATATCTCTCGATCTGGCCAAATTAATAATGTTAATATTTTTTCCAGTCTGAGTTTTCCTAGCCATGCAATAAAAGCTTGAGGATACCAACTTTTGGTATAATGAATATGAGAGTTTTCTGGTAAAAACCCACCCTTTGTACCTGTTAATACAATGATTTGCCAAGTTTTCTGAAATTCTGCCAATAGTTTATTAGCTCTATAGGCAATTGGTGTTTTTACAGGTGGTAAATCATGGGCTATACAAAATAGTTTGCGCTGATTTTGTGATTTTTCTGACCAATTTTTTTGGACACAAGCAGATTTTTTGAATTTCTGAAAACTTAAGGATATAAATTCTAGGAAAGAATTGTTCATTTCTCTGTATTTTTAGTGATTAAATATCATTATTAGGAGTCAGTTCATACTGCATTTGGTGATATTGCCAAAGTTTACCTTGCATTTCTAAAAGTTCTTGATATTTACCCTGTTCTACAATTCTTCCCTGTTCTAAAACTACGACTTTATTGGCTTTGGCAATAGTAGAAAGACGGTGAGCAATGACAATTACAGTCCGTCCCACAGATAGCTGTTCTAGCGACTCTTGAATTAAACGTTCAGATACAGAATCTAAAGCACTTGTAGCTTCATCTAAAATCAATATTTCTGGATTTCTTAGCAATGCCCGGGCGATCGCAATTCTTTGTTTTTGTCCTCCTGATAAACGTACACCTCTATCTCCTAATTGTGTTCTAAATCCTTCGGGCATTTCTTCAATAAATTCTAGAGCATTTGCCAGTTTAGCGGCTTCTTTAATTTCTGCTTCTGTAGCTGTAGGTGTACCGTAAGCAATATTTTTCCAAACTGAAGTATTGAAAATAAATGTATTTTGACTGACAACTGCTATCTGATGACGTAGAGAGTGAATTTCAAATTTACGAATATCCACATCATCTATATAAATGTAGCCCTCGGTCGTATCATGGAAACGAGGAATTAAATCTGCCAGTGTAGTTTTCCCAGCACCAGATCCACCGACTAAGGCTGTCATTTCACCTTGTTTAATTGAGAGAGTAATATTGTGTAAAACTCGCTGATTATGATTATAATTAAAATCTACAGATACTAAATCAATGGATCTTTTTAAACCTGGAAATTTCAATGTGCCATTTTTAAAATATACCTTACCATCAGATTTTAACAGATCCTTGATATTTTCTACTGCTCCTGCTTGAGTAGTTAAAAAAGCTAGAACTCCATTGATATCTTGAATCATTGGTATAATCCGAAACAGGACAAAACAGAAGGTTAACAAAGCAGAAACCTCCATTAAACCCGTAGTTAATGCCACGATAATCATACCAATCAGAATCAGAGTAGATACACTTTCAGCGACAGGTTTAACTACTAAAGAAATTACATCAATACTTTTTATGGTACTAACTATTTTTTCACTTGCTTGATAATATCTTTCGCGCTCAAATTCTTGAGTAGAAAAAGCATGAATTGTACGGATACCTTCAATAAATTCAAGGGTTCTAGAAGTAAAATTATCATTAGCTGTGGTAATGCCAAAACTACGTTCTCTAATTTGTTTATTCAGAGTAGATAATCCCACGGCGACAAGACTAAATAATAAAATTGCCACTATGGAAAGTTTCCATGAAAGCATAAACAATGAAGTAGAATAGACAATGATTGCAAAGCTTCTAGTTATGAAGAAAGCGATACCACCAAATAACTGTCTAATGCGCTCCATTTCATTAGTGAGTATATTCACTAATTCTCCCGATTTTTTATGATTAAAATAATTGAGAGTTTGTGCTTCTAATTGTTCAAAAATTCGTTTCCGAAGACTGTCTACTAAACTTATTTCACTAAAATTAATACAAACTTGGGCTAAATAATTGAAGGATGCCCGCATACAGGTTGTAATGACGATTAAAGTGGATATGCGATATAATCGTTCTGTTGCTGAAGTATTAATTCCTAAGATTAAAATATCAAACCACTCAATTCCTGTTTTCACAGGTTCACTTCCAAGAGTGGTTAAACTTTGCAAAAATACCAATAAAAATCCTAAACCGAAGCCTTCAAAACTTGCGGCTAAAATTGAAAATACTAAGGCTAAAACTGCCACAAGTCGGAAGTGTTGAAATTCTCGTAAAATTAAGCGATTATTGTGCCAGAAATTTGTGGACTTAAATATTTTCCAGAATGATGGTAGAAATTTTAAAATCATAAAATTTGAGATGATATTTTTCAGTATTAACTAGGTAACAATTATTGATATTTTGCAATTAAATTAATTACAAAATAATAGTATTTACAATACTATTTAAGCTGATTTTTTGTAGAAATTTCCTGATTTTGTGCCTATCTTACAGATCATCAATCAAGATTGGTAAGTATTGCCTAATCTTTATTCTGGTTATAATGATGAAGCTGTAAGATATGGGATTAAATAGATAATTTATAGTAGAAAATGTCCAACCAGGAAACATTTTTTATTTTGAAAATTCTAAGCTACTTTCATAAATTTATGTTCTTTATTTAACTTCTGGTGCTGTTTTTCTAAACTTAAACGAATTGCATCTTCTAAAGATAAATAATGATATCCTATTAAGCGGGTTTTCCATTGTAATACATTGACTAAATTAAAGTATTTTTCTAAACAGTATTTAGTCATACTAATAATATGTAAACTGCTGACATCAACTGAGATATTGGTTCTAAACTTAATATTCCGTACCAGTTGAAATTTTTCACCGACATACCACTGATAATCAAACAGGAAATTGGGAGATGACATTTGCATCAAGATTAATCCTGGTAGCAAAAATGGACTCATCAAAAAGACTAAAAATAAAGCTACAGTCCAGTCTATAATTCTAGCTAAACCTGTGAAAATTTGATTACCTGTTTGTGGGAACTTTTGATAACCAGGAATATTCATAAATATAGGTTTATTCGCTTCCTCACAAGCATCTGCCCAAACCTTGATCACAGCAGGATCGATTTTTGGATCTATACTGACTAAACTAACAGGAGAATGTTTTAAACACTCTATAAGCGACTGTTTATTCTCTAGAGAAGCTAAATATGGCTGTGAAAATGTTTCCGAATTTTTCACCAATAACTTGCCCATGCGCCATTGTAAGCGACAAGATAGAAAACTAAGATGTTCAGATTTATTGGAGATAATGGAGTTATGATTGTGACTAGAAATGAGAGAGCTTTGCATATATATAAGTAGTGATAAAGTAGCCAAAAATTAACTCAGATAAGTAAAAATTCAACACAGTTATTATTATGATCACAGGATTAATTGTCACCACTATGATCGGGAATAATTTCGATAAAATCTTGAATGTCTTGATTCTGAAAGTAATTGAGGAGGATATATCAACTCAGTCCAACATAACTAAGTATTCAGCTACAGTAGTCATTCGTAGCCAGAACACCGACTTCTTTTATTGAGTGTGTTCATAAATTACAAATTGATATTAGAAGTCGCGGATCTTATTGCCTCACCTGAATTATTACCAAAATACTTATTTTTTTCAGAACCATGAACCAGTTCCCCCTGAATTTTCTGGTTTTGGTGTTTCAATCTCTAGAATATAAGAATATCAAGAAATAGATCATCAATAAGCAACTTCTTTATTTATTCTTCAAATAAAGATTACTTTTTTATGTAACCTATTAAGTTTTGATAAAATGAATTGATGGTAACTAAATAAAATAATGAATGTTTTATGTTGATTTGATTTTTTGACCTAATAGTAATTCTGTATGAAAATTCACATAAAAATACCCCCTGTAGTCCTCCCTTGTAAGAGCTACCCTGTACACAGAAGTTTAATCAAGTTACCTCTTATGGTTTTCATACCCCCTAACCCCCAATTCTGGGGGAATAAGAATTTCAAAGTCCCCCAAATTTGGGGGATTTAGGGGGCTAAATTAGCAGAAAAGGAAGACTTGTGTATACACCGTAGCTTGTAAGGGGGGACGGCAAAGCCGGGGGGTAAATATCTTGTATGTGGTTGAATATTGAGCAAATATTCTGATTTATTCTTCCAATGCTTGTTGCAGAACTAATTGCTTTGGTTTGACATAGGGTACATAGGTGCTATCAGATGGAGATGCGCCATTAGCAACAACACCAATTAAATTTAACTTACTCAACATTTTTGTGGCTTGATTTAGTTGGGTGCGGGTAACTTTACCCATGCTGGCCATCATCACCACACTGCGACAAGATGATGCTGTGAGCATAGCATCCACTAAACCAAGAACTGAAGGAGCATCTATGAGGACTAAATCATAGTTTTTTTCAAATGCAGCCATCAATTCTATCATCCGGGGAGAACTTAAAAGATGGGCAGGATCGATCGGTATGGGTCCGGCAGTCAAAATATCAATATAAGATGAGCCAGAGTAGGGAACACTAATTTGATTAGGGATAATTACTTCACTTTCTAACAGAGTAGAAAGCCCCTGTTCATTAGGTAAATTTAGCTGTTTGTGCAGGTTAGGATCCCGTAAATTAGCATCAATTAATAAGACCTTTTTATGCAAACGAGCCGCACTCATGGCTAACCCTAAAGCTAGGGCTGATTTACCATCATCTGGTAAGGCTGATGTTACCATTAAGGATCTTAAATCGGAAACATTATTGAGTAGTTCAATATTTTTATAAATCAGATCCAATGATTCCCAACGGGGCGGAGATTGTAATACTTGAATTGTCCAGGGGGCCAGCACTTCTGGTTTACCAAATGGCAACTTGATCATTGATTCTCTAGGTTTAGCTGGAGGCAATTTAGGAGTTGTTCCTAATAATGGTAGAGCTGCCTGTTTTTCTAATTCCGCAGTGGTATGTACAGCATCATCAGAGGCTTCCCGAATAAAGGCGGCTATTCCTCCTAACATTAAACCAATGACTCCACCTAATAATAGATTTTGTCTCATATTAGGCCCAGTTTGCACACCGTCTTCAGGTGGTTCTACTACTTCCCAATTAAATCCACCTTTAGAAAGTTCTTGGCGTAATTTTTGTTCTGATCTTAGTAATTGTTCTAATCTTTCTCGGCTAAATTGCAATTGTGGCAAGATGCGATTGTAATAAGCTAACAGAGCAGGAAACCGCTTCAATTCGGCTTGTAATTGTCGCTCTTTGTCCGCTAAAGTTTGATCGCGGGCGCTTAATGAAACTATTGTGGTTTGAGTTTCTACTAACTGACCTGTGAGGGTTAGATCAATTTGCCCCAGTTGTCCTTGTTCTAAAAGATTATCTCTAGAACTAAAGGTGGAATTGCTTCTTTCTCCTAAAGTTCTGCTAACTTCTTTTTGTAAAAGTTGTTTTTGACTTTGTAATTGTTCGGTCAATTTTTGCACACTGGGAGTATCATCTGTAAAACGTAAACGTTCCTGGGCTAAAGCTAGTTCGGTTCTTTGAATTTCATTAAGTAAACTTTGGTAGCGGGTAGATTGACTTAAACGAGAAGAAACTAAGGCATTTTGTGGAGAACGGTTAAGTTGTGCTTGCAGAGATTTTTGCTTTGCTAAGGCCTCTTCATAGAGAGAACGAGTGGTTTGTCTTTCCTGTTGGACTGTATTTAAAGATGTCTCTAGGGTTCGGGCTTGAGTTTCTGGATCAATTAAATTCTGATTTCTCCGAAACCGTTGGAGATTTGCTTCCGAAGCTGTAACTTCATCGGTAGCTTTTCTTAATTGATCTCTAATGACTTGTAAACCTTTTTGTAAGCGTGAATTTTGCTGTTGTTTATTGTATTCTAAATAAACTTCCTGAATGGTATTGAGAACTTTTTTAGTTTTGACTGGATCGTTATCGGTATAATCTACTTGAAAGATTTTTGTAGCAATATTATCGTCTGGAGTCTTAATTTGAGTTAAAACCAAGGAACTTTTTAAATTCGCTACGGTAAAATCTGGATATTCAGCTTTGAGTTTATTAACTGCCTTTTGCAGTAGTCCAGAACTCTGCATCAAATTTAATTGAGTAGCCGTGTCTATCTCGACTGTACTATCGGTAAATTGACTTTCGGTGTTATCAGTTTCTTGCTTACCTTGATAGTTAGGTTCTATTAACAATTGCATGGTGCTTTTGAAACTGGGTGGTGTTTTTAATGTCACGATCCCAGCTATAGCTGTAGAACTGAGAAATACTAACAATAACCAGGGAAACCGCCGCAGCATGACGGCAAACATTTGACCATAACCAGCTTCTGGTTCGGATATGGGATTTATATGGGGATTTAGACTAGTTTGAACCACTTTTATTATCCTTATCTGCGATACACTATGCAAACACCTAAAAATCATGTCAATTAGCGATGCACACCATTAATAACGCAGCCTGAAATTAAAAACGGAAAAAGCAAATTAGACGAGCTTTTTATAATTTTCGATTTGATTAGTTAGGGAAATAATCGGGTATAAATCACAGTTACTAAAATGGCCTCCTGCCTTAATTAAGTTGCCATTTGCCAGTAGTATGATCAATAATTTGCCCAACTTTACTAAAAAATGACTGTTCCGAGAAATTGCTAATGGCATGATTACGAATGGTTTCGTAATCCCAAGCTATTTCTCCAGCTTCTAGTAATGCTGTTTGTAAAGAGCAGGGCGTTTGTCTCTTAAAAAATACACCTGTTTTTCCTGGTATTTGAGTATCTAATACTCCTCCTGCTCCATAGGCAATTACTGGTGTACCACTAGCATTAGCCTCGACTGGAACTAATCCATAATCTTCTAAAGCCGCCACAATAATTGATTTGGCTTTAGAGAATAAATTTTTGCGTTCTTTATCACTGACATGACCTAAAAATTGGATGTTGGGTAATGCCTGGGCTTTTAATCTTTCTTGTTCTGGTCCATCACCTGATATTAATAAATTCCAGCCGAGCCAATTAAAGGCTTCGACTATTATATCAAGACGTTTATAACTTATCATCCGCGCCGATGCCAGGTAGTATTCTTCTTTAGTATCAGAAAAAACAAAGTTGTTGGTATCAATTGGATAGTTAATAACCAGGGCTTGTTTGTGATAAATATTTTGAATCCTTCGGGCAACAATGCTAGAGTTGGCAATGTACAAATCTGGTTCTTGAGCGTATTTTAGGTCTACATTCCGCATCATTTGAAATACTTTTTCAATCAACGGAGCAAAGTATCTATAATCTCCGTATTCCCGTAAATAAGTTTCTGTATCCCATAAAAACCGGGTAACATTATGACAAAAACAAATATGTTTAGCTTGGTTTTTTTTCCGTACTGCTTTGGCAAAACTGGTGCTACTGCTAATAATTAGATCATAATCTTGGAGATCCAAGGCGCGAAAGGCAGGAAAATATAGGGGAGCTAACATCCGAAAATATTTTGTTGCACCAGGAATTTTTTGTAAAAATGTGGTATTAATAATTCTCTCACCGAAATCTATACTTTTTTGTGCATCATATAATGAGGTAAAAATATCAGCTTCAGGATAGCGGTTACACAATAGTTCAAATACGCGCTCCGCTCCTCCGCGCTGGGTTAAGTAATCATGAACGAGGGCAATTTTCATACCGGATTCCCTATAATTTAGTAGTTGACGATTGTGGATGAGGCTTAATTTTTATGCTCTAGTAAGGGCGAAGCATTCGGACATAAAATCAATGGTTTTGGGGCTAGGATACCGCCCAAATGCTTCGCCCATAAAACTTTTTATGAATTGAGGATTTACACAAAACTGAATTAAAGTAGGAGTAATTCATGAATTACACCTACTCATTATTTATTTATAAGATAAAATCAGAAGTTGGGGATATTTATTGTTTACAACTAATTTATGATCGCCCATTTGGGTTTAAATCCAATAGACATCTGGTGGTAATTAAATGTTCGTGGCTTGAAACCCTTGTAGAGAGGTTCCACCGGAACGTCTTTACATTCTCATCTTCCTCCTGCCTTCTGGAAAAACTATTTTGTCAGGGCTAAGGTTTTGGCAGGAGGAAAATAAACTGCTTGTTCTGCCCGTAATTTATCGCACAGTCTACCTTCTGGTAATTCCACATCATCATAGGTGAGGACTTGATCTTTGGGAATATCACGTTTTAGGCGGCATCCTTCCGCTAGACCCATGGGTAAGAGGTTTTGTTGTTGAACTATGGGGGAATTTTCACATTGTCCATAGGTCATGTAATAACCAATACCATCTAGGATATCTCCGGCTTGGAGGTCAATTTTGGCGGTGGTAACTACATCCACCACTGGCCCAGCGATGGGTGCAAGAACAGCATCATGGAAGAGGACAGCGCGAGCGACGGAGAGGGGAACTTCAAAATGGCAGAGGTGATAGGGGGTGTAGAAGCTGTATAGGGGACCCTCACCTAGTTTATAAAGGTTGAGATAGTGCCGTTGTTTGGGGTCTTCGTGGGTGGCAAAGACAAATACTCCTGGACCTGGTTTAGTACCGACAACGTAATCAACGATACCGCCTAATTCTTGGAGTTGGTCAATGTCATACATTTTGGTCATTTCATCTACATGACCTGTGTAGTCATAGCCCAACATTCCCCGCTTGGCGACTTTCATGCCGGTACCGTTGGCGACTATGGCTTGCTCAAAGGAAATTTTCGTACCATCGGCAAAGCTTGTCACCATAGCGGGATTTTGTCCCCAGCGTTGGGCAAAACCTGCTTGAGTGGTGGGGTTACGGTAGGGGTCTTGTAAACCTTTGATGTTGCCGCATAGGAGGGGTTTTAACCCGATGCTTTTGACAAAGCGGTAGAGGTTCATTTCTACCCCTGGTTGGTCGCCGTCACAGGCGGTAAGGATGACTCCACCGCGGTCTGCATGGACTTTGAGGATGGGGCCAATTGTACCATCAAGTTCGGCATTCATTAAGATGATATGCTTTTGGTGAGCGATCGCACACATGACTAAATGAGCTGCGTATTCAATCGTACCTGTAACTTCAATGATTGCATCTATACCTTCGGCTTGGCATAGCAACATGGCATCTTCGCTGATCGCATATTTGCCTTGAGCGATCACATCTTCTAAATCAGCTAAATTATCAACAATGTTAATTTCCTCAATTCCTGCTTCTAAATAAGCTCGTTTTGCTGTATCAATATGTCGGTTAGCAATAGCTACCAACTCCATCCCCGGCACAGAATTGATAATTTGATTGGCAATGCCTCGACCCATAAAACCAGCACCAATCATGGCTACTTTTACAGGTTTACCTAATGCCGCCCGTGCTTCTAAGGCTTTATCTACAATGATCATAATTAAACTCCGATTAAAATAGATTCTAGTAAAGGCCAATTGCGATCTTTATCAGAAATTTCTGTCACATTCATAGGCCAAGAAATTTCTAACATCGGATCGTTATAACGCAAACCTCGTTCATATCCTGGTGTGTAAAATTCACCCACTTGATAAACAACTTCTGCACCATCGGTTAACGCTTGATAACCATGGGCAAACATTTCTGGTACATATAACGCGCGACGATTTTGGGCAGTTAGTTCTACACCAATATGGGATAAATAAGTGGGAGATTCAGGACGCATATCAATAATTACATCATAAATAGCTCCTTGAGTGCAGCGAATCAATTTTGTTTCTGCTGCGGGTAGAGTTTGATAGTGCATTCCCCGCAATGTACCTTTTTGATGATTAAAAGATAAGTTACATTGGGCAACTGTTGGTTTTAAACCATGAGATAAAAATTCATCGGCGCAGAAAGTCCGAGCAAAAAAACCGCGCGAATCAGGCTTTTCTTCTAGGTCAATAATGAAAGCACCAGCAAGTTTAGTAGCAGTAAAAATCATGGGTTATCATCCTATGTAGAATTGGTAATTGGCAAAAAAATTAGGATCTTCTAAATTTTTATTAACAGACAACAATTAATTATTTATACCCTGAGCATATTGCCTAGACAAAACAGGTTTGAAATGAGAATCATCCCAGAAATGATTACAAAGTTCTGGTTGTTTGCGAGCAGTAGAACCGTAGGCAAAAAATAATGTTGATCTTTCTTCCGTGCGGAGAGTACCATGATGTAAAAGTCTTCTTGTATCAACAATAATCACTGTACCAGCAGGACCTGGACAAGACTTCCAAGCTGATTTGGGGATAATCTGATTTAGTGTTTCATCGTTTATTCCTCCCGAAGTATTAATTTTAGATTTAATTCGGTAATAATTAGGATGATAGAAAGAAGTATAAGACAATGGAATATATTCAAAAGGACCATGCTTTGTTTCTACATCATTTAAGTAAACAATGATTTTGATAAATCTTCTATCTTCTATATCCCTATGCCATAGTAATGTGGCAAACTGATCTCTACAGGCAAAATCTTTGCGTAAATGTACGCCCTGATAGGCAACAGGAAGACCAATATAATTTTCGATAATCTTGAGTAATCTTGTTTCTTTTACCCAGTTGGAAAATTCGGGTAAATCTGTAACAGTATAGATTTTTGGTGGATTTCGTAATGGATCACTATGGTCATCTTTTACCATACTTGGTAATAGAGAATGAGCAGCATTTAGTAAGGTGGAAGTTGAGCTAAAACCTAAATCCGTGAGATTTGTCATATAAATACAATCACGTTTGAGGGAATTAAGAATTAAGCGATCGCTTGCTGTTAATTCAGGTAAATTTTTGTGATGCCTTACTAATGCCTGTATATAATTTAATTCATAAGCTAGTGCTGATGTTTTAGCTTTGATTGTATTGATCATCATATTTACTCTTCATTAATTAGTTATTTCCAGTTCAATCGTAATAAACCATTAGTCTCAGGATTCAGGATACAAAAAACTCGATACACCAGAGAACAGGTGAGCAGAAATTTACTTTTTTCTTCTTTCTGCTCAACTCCTAATAGCGTTCACGTAGTTTGCTCAAAGCATAGTGTGACACTAGCCATACTCCTGAATTCTAAGAAATTAGTTATCCTTATTTCGGGTACTCCGCACTTGAGAAGTTCTACCTTCTAGCACTTCCTGTTGTGCTAAATCGGAAAGATTAGTGATACAAATTCCATCTTTTTTAAGACATTTAGCCGACAATGAATAGAGCAAAGTGAGATTGAGGACTTCAGTCCTCAAAGGAGGAATAAATTCCTCACTACGAACTTGGAATGATTATTTTTACTGTTTATTCCAGAAAAAGTCTTGATTAATTTGTTCTGTGCGAATGAGATATTCTAATTGTTTCAAACGGGTGAATCCTCTAAACAAGAAGGTATCTTCAGTCATGTCAATTTGCTTGAACAAACTAAATAATTGTTCTGCCCCTCTTTGAGCATTCCAATCACACTTAAATCCTGGTAAAATACTATTGATTTTTGCAAAGGATACGCGATAGCTGCGATTATCTGAACCATTATTACCAAAGGATAATTTACAACCAGCAAAAACCTCAGCTACGATTTCTGCAATTTCTTTAACTCGGTAGTTATTCGCAGTATCACCCACGTTAAAAATTTGATTATGAATAACATCTCTGGGTGCTTCTAATGCACAAATAATGGCTTTACAAATATCCAAGGCGTGAACTAATGGCCGCCACGGTGTACCATCACTGGTCATTTTAATTTCTTTAGTTGTCCAAGCTAACCCGGCTAAGTTATTTAAAACAATATCAAATCGCATTCTAGGGGAAGCACCAAAAGCTGTGGCATTTCGCATAAAAGTAGGAGAGAAATCATCATTAGCTAATGGTTGAACATCTCTTTCTACTAAGGTTTTACATTCGGCGTAAGCTGTTTGGGGATTTACAGGAGATTCTTCTGTGACATCGCTTTCACTAGCCACACCATACACACTACAGGAGGACATATAAACAAAGCGCCGAACTCCCATTGTTTTTGCTAAATTGGCTAGACGAACTGAACCTAAATGATTAATATCATAGGTAATGGTCGGTGATAATTGACCAGTAGGATCGTTAGATAATTCGGCCATGTGAACCATAGCGTCCACTCCTGCTAAATCTTCAGGATTAATATCACGAATATCTTTATTGAGGGTTTTAGCTGTTAATTCCGTGCCGTTATATAACCAACCAACTTTATAAAAACCTGTATCTACTCCGATGACTTCATAGCCTCTTTGCATTAATAAGGGAGGCAATAAAGAACCAAGATAACCTTCTGTGCCGGTCACTAAAATCTTCATGATTGTTAAAATTTTTGCGGTGTAAATTTTGTTGTTTGTAGCTGTTAAATAGCTAAACTATGCAAATGTGCGAGTTCTGGTATTTTTCCTACTATGGCTTTACCAATTTCTAAGGAAGAAGTTGCCGCCGGTGAGGGTGCATTGCAAACATGAATGGAGTTTTCACCTTCAATAATTAAAAAGTCATCTACTAGAGAACCATTATTCATCAATGCTTGGGCGCGAACTCCTGCATGGGTAGGAATTACATCTTCTGCTTTTACTTCGGGAATTAGTGTTTGCAAACTTTTGACAAAAGCAGCTTTACTAAAGGAACGAATTATTTCTTGAATCCCTTCGTCAGCGTGTTTAGCTGCTAGTTTCCAAAAGCCAGGATAAGTAATAACTTCGGCAAAATCTCGTAGGTCAAAATCAGTTTTTTTATAACCTTCTCGTTTGAGACTGAGAACTGCATTTGGTCCAGCATGGACGCTGTTATCAATCATGCGGGTGAAATGAACGCCGAGAAAGGGGAAATCTGGGTTAGGAACTGGATAAATGAGAGTTTTGACTAGATAGCGGTTTTCGGGGGTAAGTTCGTAATATTCACCGCGAAAAGGAACGATTTTTGCTCCAGGGTTAGCCTTACCTAATTTTGCAATGCGATCGCTATGTAATCCGGCACAATTGATCACAAATCGAGTTTCAAAACTGCCATTGTTAGTTTTTAATACGTGATTTTGACCACTACGACGAATTTGTAAAACTTGGGTATTAAGACGTAAATCTCCTCCTTGATTGCGAATTAATTCGGCGTATTTTAAACAAACTTGTTTGTAATTAACTATTCCTGTATTAAATACCCGAATTCCCCCCACACAACTGACATGAGGTTCAATTTCTTTTACTTCTTCGGGACTAATTATTTTAACAGGAATGCCATTTTCTAAACCCCGTGTGTAGAGATTTTCGAGTCGTGGTAATTCTTGTTCATTAGTAGCAACAATGACTTTACCACAAATGTCATGATCAATATCATGTTTCTGGCAAAATTCGACCATGGAACGACTACCATCACGGCAAAATTTAGCCTTAAAACTTCCTGGTTTATAGTAAATACCAGAATGAATTACACCGCTATTATTACCAGTTTGATGAAACGCCCATTGACTCTCTTTTTCTAACACTAAAATTCTGGCATCTGGATGACGTTCTCCCAATGCCATGGCGGTAGAAAGTCCAACTATACCACCGCCAATAATCGCAAAATCATACATTATTAATCTTTCCCCAATCCAATATCTAAAATTGAAAATCCAAAACTCCTACTTCCTTCCCAGCGAAAGAGTACCTTACCTATCTTCTTTTCTTCTGCCATCGTTTCCTTCGTGTCTTCATGGTTCATTTAATCCGTACTTTCATTTTATCATGGTAACGGAATATTACCAAACTTGCCAAGGTGCTTTACCACGTTGCCAAAGTTCCTCTAGATAGTTTTTATCTCTTAATGTGTCCATTGGTTGCCAAAAACCATCATGTTTATAAGCAGATAATTCTTCTAAATCAGCTAACTTTTCTAATGGTTCTTTCTCCCACACTGTTAAACTATCCGTAATAAAATCAATTACTTGTGGTTCTAGGACAAAATAACCACCATTAATCCAAGCACCATCACCTTCAGGTTTTTCTTTAAAACTGGTAATTTTTGTTTGTTCGTATCCTAAAGAAATCGCCCCAAATCTTCCTGCTGGTTGGACTGCACTGAGTGTGGCTAATGTGTTTTGTTGTTTATGAAATTTAATTAATTCTGTAATATTGACATTACTGAGACCATCACCATAGGTAAAGCAAAAAGTTTCATTACCAATATGTTCACGAACTTGTTTTAAACGTCCGCCAGTCATGGTATTATCACCTGTATTTACTAAGGTGACTCGCCAAGGTTCTGCATATCCAGAATGGACATTCATTTGATTAAATCGCATATCAAATGTCACGTCTGACATATGTAAGAAATAATTAGCAAAGTATTCTTTGATGATGTACCCTTTATAACCGCAACAAATGATAAAATCATTGATGCCATGAGCGGAATAAATCTTCATGATGTGCCAGAGAATTGGTTTACCACCAACCTCTACCATAGGTTTGGGTCTAATACTGGTTTCTTCGCTTAACCTTGTACCTAAACCGCCGGCTAAAATCACCGCTTTCATATAATTACCTCAAAGATTATCAGGTGTTTGTTAATATCCAGACAATGTAGAGAATGCACCATGATATCTGAGTAGTTCAATGATGATTTTTTCTCAATGCTTATGGTAGATAATAATCATAATGTAGCCGCAATTTTTTCTAAAAGGATAAAGAAAAAGTAAATTAAGATATTTTCTCTGTAAAATATTTATAAATAAATTCATATCTTCAGGAAGTAATAGGCAATAAAAAAATTATTAAGTCTCAAAAAATACATTGCGGAATTCTCACATAATAAAAAGACGTTCCGTGGAACGTCTCTACATGATTGTTTCTAATTAGGGCTTGCTGAATAAAGCTATAACCGGTTATTAGTAGGGGTTTCGCGGATTTTAAGAACAAGCAAGTGCAAGGTTTTGGCAAATGGAGTCCCAGATCGCACTGTTCCCTGTTCCCTCTCCTCACAGACAACTTTTTCAGCAACCCCTAATTATTGTACTTTTACCAGTGAACAGTCAATCGTCAACCTTCAACCTGCATTCTTCTGTCCTGCTAAAGTTGATTTCGGTAAAACAGTATCACATTTTTTGGCTACAATAATACACATATTGCTGAGGGCTTGTTGATAATTATCCATATCCTCTTGCTCTAGAGAAACTTTGGCGGCTGTTTGCAAATCTGCTACTGCTTGAACATGATTTTTATCAGATCCATTTTCTCTATATTGTGATAGCTCATAGTGAACCATAGCCCTCTTTAAATAAACTTTAGCTAGTCGGGGATTAATTTTTAAGGCCTCGTTAAAATCAGAAATTGCTTGTTGGTATTCTTTTAAGTAATTAGCACTATATTGAGCAATTTGATATCGAACTAGACCTCGTTGAAAATAAGCCTCTACTTTCGATGAATTCAGTTTCATTGCTTGTGTAAAATCGGCAATTGATTTTTGGTATTCGTCAAGAGAATTATTGACATATTTGGTAATTTCAAATCTGACAATACCTCTTCTGATATAAGCCTCAGCATCATTTTTATCTATACTAATAGCAGTGTTAAAGTCAGCGATCGCTTGTTTATATTCCTTGTCTGGATCGCTACTATAATCCGCCAATATATAATAAACATTGCCACGATTTACATAAGCTTTAACTTCTTGAGGATTCAATTTCAAAGCTTGGTTATAATTAGCTAATGCACCTTCATAATCATTCAAATTATAGCGAGCATTACCCAAATTTACATACCCTTTCGCATATTTGGGATTTTTCTTGACAGCTTGAGTAAAATTGGTGATCGCTTGTTGATAATCTTGCTGTTGATAAGCAAGATCACCCTGCTGATAGTAATCCATAAACGACAGATTTGACTGTGGAGGAGGATTATCTGTCCGCGAGAGCAAACTTTCTTGAGTATAAGGATTTTGGGAAACCAAGGGACGAGTAAACTTCACCATCACATCCAAATAGCCCAAAATACCCAAACCTATCACACTAAAAATCACACTATATATCTTGGGGTTGAGCCTATTAGTAGGGGATAGAGACGAAACCGACTGACTGGATGATGATTGCCAATTATATACAGGGGAGTTTGATCCTAGCGGTTGGGTAATTCTAGGGGTAGGACTATGACGACGTTTTGATTTGCGTCGGGGTTGGAGATGTTGTTTGGAAGCGATCGCCCTTGGAGAGGGAAACGGATCTCTACCACCTAATTTTTTCGCCCGTTCACACCAAGGACACTTCTGCAAATGATTATGATACAGATGTTGAGGATTAGTACCACAAGTTATCAAACTCTCTTCCACCGCCGTTAGTGCCGACAACCAAGTTTGAGCATTAGGGCGCAACTTTGGATTACTATGGCCATCTTCAAAACAACGCACAAACAAATCCTGTAATTGGGGATGCAGAAAATCCCAACTCGGAGAAATGGGCGTTGGTAAATAGGGTACTTGTTTCTTCTGGCTATAGGTAAAATGGCCAGCCAAGATCCGTGCTTCATAGGGAGGAGGTTCAACACCACCCTGAAATATCCCCGAAAATGGGTGAGTACCTTCCATTAATAACTGGAAGATCAGCACAGCTAACCCAAACAGATCATGATGGCTGTCTCGATCATAGTTAGCAAAAATCTTATTCTGTAATTCTGGGGGCGTATACTCAGCCTTACCCACAGCACAACGATAAACAATATTTTGGGATGGTTCAGGAACTTGGAAAGAATCTGTATCTACCAATGTCACCAAAGCCGTATCACTCACCAAGATATTCGACTCATTCACATCACCAATACAATATTGGCTGGCGTGCAAAGCCGCAACAGCCGCCGCCAAATTGCGAGCAGTTCGCAGTAAATATTGATAATTGAATAATGGGCAATGTTGTCGGCGCACCCCCGGATTATAAAAATCCATGATCGGCCGCATTCCCCGGATTCTTGGCATGACAAAGCCAACAACCTTACCACTACCATCTACAGATTCTAACAACTCCTGTGGCCAAGCAATAGAAATATGTCCTAAACTAGACGTAGGATTAACAGGAGGATTAGCAAGCATCGCCTGTAGTTTTTGGGCATAGCTAGTAGTGGGTTTATGATAGATTTTTGCTACCAAATGTTCATCCGATGGCACTGCATAGATACAAGCTTCACCACCATGTCCCACACTGACACAGAAGTTGAGAATTTCTGGATTGGGAAGACGACGTAGTACCTGCATGGAAGAATTAAGGTAATGTAAATTAATTGACAGTTAGGGAAAAAAGAAGAAATCAGGAACAGTTAAAACAGCTATGTTCCTTTCTCTTATATGTTTTTCCCAGGGCTGTAAAACAGATTTTTGCAACAGGTGTACTGATGAGAATCAATCATGGGTTGCCAAAGGCAGCTAGAACTAAAGTCAAATCATCATCTGTACGTTGGGTAATCTTCTCGGAGCTTAAAAACCTCTGTAGATGTTCTTTTGCTAATGTTCTATCCTCGGCATTAGCGACAAACTCAAACAAAGGCAAAAAAAACGGTTTGTGAGGTTCACCTACTATCATATTCAAAGCCAACATTTGTAGTCCATCGGTGAGAACACCAACATTAACAATGTCTTCTCGCCATAATTTAATTTGGGCAGTCTCTACAGCACCAGGAGATGTTAAAAAGGTTGTTTCATTGATATATTCACCACTACTAGGAGTAGTTAATGCTATCAAGTGTCCCATACTATTCTTACCTACAGCTACACCATCTCCAATTTGCGCCACAGCCACAATTTTCGGTGCAGCAATCATCAGAATTAAGGTAGTTGCCAAATCCTGGGGTTGATTTTCACCAGCATCTGCCTCCATTTCTATCGCTTTGCGGGCTACTAACATGGTATTAGTAAGCAAATAGCGCAAAACATTATCATTAGCTAGGGCATCATTGGTAATCTCTTGCATTGAAAGATGTTCTATTGCCGTTTCCACAGCAATCATTGATCCCACCTTTCCTAGTTTAGCAGAACCTGCCCCATCCGCTGCTGCTATCACCAGCACATTATTTGCTAATACCTGCCAATGGTGAGCATCCTGACAAAGTTGCTGGTTTTTGACGTGGCTAGTTCCACAGACAGAGGCTGCTACTATACGCCATTGAGAAATCTGTTTTGATGTATTCATATAATTTGTTTTCCACAGCTAGTTCAATTTGAACATTAAGCTGTTATAGCAGGGAACAGGGAATAGGGAACAGAGTTGAAAGTCATGAGAGTGTATAGTTTTTTAGGTAAATTCTGTATCTCATTCAAGTGCATACCGCTATATGTTAACTAAACAGTTCCCCAACCAATGGGAGGTAGTGCAACCTGTTCATCTAATTTAGAATGAGATACTGCTGACATACTCGCAGAGAGCCAAACAAACATCTCAATAAAGTTTAAACCCTTCAGTTTGAGGGGACTACGCACAGCAATTTGGCTTAATCTGGCCATATTTGCATTCTCTACCCCTACAGTAAAGAAAGCCACCCGCTTGTTATATTCGTCTCCTTGCAGTCTTTGGGATGCTTGTTCAACAACATGATCTAATTCTCCTTGGGGTTCACCATCGGTAATCATAAACACCCAAGGACGGTAATAAGCAATGCCATTGGTTCTATATTGGGATTTGCGCTCCTGAATAATATCTAAAGCTTTATGAATACCCGATCCCATAATCGTTAGGCCTTGGGCGGTAAGAATAGGGGGGTTAAACTGATCCGCAGTAACAAAATCCTGCACGATATTGACTGTACTATCAAAAGTAATAATTGCTACTTCTACCCTTCTAGCCGCTAAGGAATTTTTTACTAGTTCATCTTTTAAACTTAGCAAGCCTTGATTTAAAGCTTCGATTCGTTCCCCTTGCATAGAGCCAGATGTATCTAGCAACAGCACGCATGGACAACGGGGTTCGGGATTCTCAGCAAATTCTACAGCTTGATCCAGATTAAATGTATCAATCATAACGTTTTGTGTTATGTTATAGTCCAAAGCTTTATTTTCCTTTTTCTCAAAGTATATAGTTTCTGATGCTAGTATAGTCAAGATGTTAGTTTGAGCTACTTATATCAAGTATCTCAACCACTCATCATTACTGCTAAGTTAGTAGTAAATTGTGATGATGTTTAATCTTGGTTGTTGTAGCCTGTCTACCATAGTCTCAATTCCAGTTAACATCAGAGAATTCAGGAGTCACTGTGTTAGGAGTCAGAATGTTTAATCAAAAAAATACAAAATTTGACTGCTAAATGTTGATGGCTGAATGCTTACTAATCAATATATACATTTACCCCCATAAATTTTTAAAGATTCCATGAGGGATTTTCTCTGTCTTAACTGCCATAAATTCATCATTGTTAAATCCACAAAAAGGAGGAATATCAATATAAAATTTGATGAGTTTAAATTCCTGGGAAAATCTCACCATCATCACTGGAATAAAGTGGATACCCTTGATTACGATCAAATAACCGCAAAATCTGCATAACTGTCCGTTTTCATCGAGATAAATGCTGAAAAATCACCATAGAAAAACACATAAATTGTTACCTTTCCATCCGATGATTTTGATAAGATTTTTGTCCTCGATATTCATAATTCCATAACAGGTGATGATGACCATCTTGCAGCCTGATATTTAATCTTTTTCAAAACTATATTGATGTATCCGCACAAAAAATTGTAAAAATTATGAAGAATATTGGCACGTTTACTCACCTATCACCCCAGGGTTTATTAAGACAATTAAGTAATTGTTATGAAACCACCTGTTTACAAGCATTTAGTAACTCTGTATCTTGGCTGATATATATTGAACAAGGAAAAATTATTTATGCGACTCATTCAGTAGAACCCTTTGATAGATTAGAACGACAGATGCGTCGTCTTCATCAACGAATCCCCCTGGTAGATAATGAAGTGCGTGTACAAATGCGCTTGATGTTTGATAATGAAGAACATCAGAATTTACCTAGTCAACTTCCTGAATATAAAGCGATTAATTGGCTAATTAGTCAAAAACATATTCTTCCAACTCAAGCAACCTTACTGATTCAAGAATTAGTTGAAGAAGTCCTGGAATCTTTTCTGCTCATAAAAACTGGCAATTATGAATTAACAGAAAGCCTCAATCATATTACCAAAATTTGTAAATTAGATATTAATTTTATCATAGAACAATGCCAAAATAAGTTACAAAATTGGCGATATCTGGGTAGATATATATCTTCTCCCTATCAGCGCCCATATTTATTAGTTAGTAGCAAATTTTATGATAAAAGATTACCTCCACTACCTATTGATCTCACCAATTGGATGAAGGGGTTTAGTTTACGTCATCTAGCGATTATTCTCAATCAGGATGAATTGCAACTAGCCCTGAATTTATACCCCTATATTGTTAAAGGTTCAATAGTCTTACATGAACCTGATCCCCCATTTGATAAGTTACCAAAAACTTATCCCCATTCTTTCCTATTTACTGAAGATAGAAAAGAGTTATTAATTGAGAATAAATCATTTACTCCCCAACCTACTCCGATTATTTCTCCAGAAAATGCCGTAGTGCAACAGTTAGGACCTGATATTGCTGATGCACCTGAAGCAGATAAAGATGTCCAATTAGCACCAGTTGAAGGGGAAAAAATCACGGTCAATACGACTATTAAACAAAAAAACTACAAAATTATTTCTGTAGATGATAGTCCCACTATTCTCAAGGAAATTAGTCGCTATTTGCAAGATGAAAATTTTACTTTGGTGACTATTAATGAACCTGTTAAAGCAATTATGTCAATTATTCGACATAAGCCTGATTTGATTTTACTTGATTTGAATATGGCAGGAATTGACGGTTATGAACTATGTCGCATTATCCGCAATAATTCCATGTTTAAAAATACTCCCATTATTTTTGTGACTAGCAACAAGGGAATTATGGATAAAGTTAAAGCAAGATTTGTTGGTGCTTCAGGTTATTTAACTAAGCCTTTTACCCGTGCTGAATTGCTAAAAATAATTTTCATGCACCTAGCATAATTGTAGAGACGTTCCGATGGAAGCAGGAATAGAATTGTTGGGTGTCTTGGTGGTACAATGGAATTAGTAGAACATGGTATTAATAGTTTTCTATTCACACCAAATAACCCCCAATAATTAGCGGAAACAATGATTAAAATCATTAAAGGATACCCATAACGGATATCCTTTAATATCAATAAATCCTAACTACCAAAACTACGCCCCTACAGATTCCTTAGCTGCATACAACACCTCAGCCGAGATATCTTTAAACCCACGCTCACGGGCAAACTTTTCCGTATTTCGCTTCACTTTCCCGCGCACAAAACCAGGAATTTTATTCAATTCTGCTTGTCCATCTTTTGTCCAATTCAAACCAGATTCTGCAGAAATTCCTTTAGTAATTACTTCCTTTGTATCGTGTCCACCAAAGATTTCTAAAAGGTGATCTTCCATTCCCAAAGTGAAGGAATTATAGATTAAATCTGTGATTTGATTTGTGCCTTCATAACCCATAAATGGTTTGTAACCAATGGGGAAATTCTGCACGTGAATTGGTGCTGCAATCACACCGCAAGGAATATTCAAACGTTTACCAACGTGACGTTCCATCTGTGTACCAAATATAGCAGAAGGTTCAACGCGAGCGATCGCATCCCCAATTTCACCATGATCATCTGTAATTAATACTTCATCACAATATTCGCTCACCTGTTCTCTAAACCAGTCAGCATCATACTTGCAATAAGTACCAGCCCAAACCACATGAATCCCCATTTCCCGGGCGAGAATCTTCGTTAAAGCCGCCGCATGGGTATTATCACCAAAAACCACCGCTTTCTTCCCAGTCAAGTTCTGACAGTCAATAGAACGGGAGAACCAAGCCGCTTGGGATACGTGCAGAGTTTGTTCGTTGATGAAATCTTCATAATTAACCTCAGCACCTTCCATAGTGAGCGAAGTCGAAATATGGGCGTTAATTACCTGCTGAATTTTACGGATACATCTAGCAGTTTCCACAACACCCATCGGCGTAATATCTACGTAAGGTGTCCCGAACTGTTCTTCTAAATATTTAGCTGTTGTTAACCCCAGTTCCCGATAAGGAATTAAGTTAAACCAAGCTTGAGGCATAGTTTTTAATTCGTGAACAGACGCACCTTCAGGAATAACAGTATTTACCTGAATTCCCAAATCAGTCATTAACCGCTTCAATTCGGTGACATCGTGGTTATTATGGAAACCCAGAGTAGAAACGCCGATAATGTTAACTGAGGGTTTCGCCGTTTTCTCTGTTGGTAATTCCCCTTTTTTGCGGGCCTTCTCAATATAATATTGAACGATCTGTTGTAAAGTGCGGTCAGCAGCCTGTAATTCATTGTAGCGATAATGGTTCACGTCCGCCAGCATTACGTCGCCTTTTGCTTCCAACTGCGACCTTTCGACAAAATTGTGTAAGTCCTCTTGCAAAATGCTGGAGGTGCAGGTAGGAGTTAAAACGATTAAATCTGGGTGTTCTTCCGCGTCTTTGCGGGTGATGTTGTCTACCACCTTTTCTTGAGAACCTCGCGCTAAAACGTTTCTGTCAACGACGCTGGTTGTAACTGGGGTAAAGTTTCTCTCCCGCGATAGCATGGAACGCATAACGTTGAAGTAGTCATCACCGAGGGGCGCGTGCATGATAGCATGAACGTTTTTAAAGGAACTCGCAATCCGCAAAGTCCCAATGTGGGCGGGTCCAGAATACATCCAGTAAGCCAATTTCATCCTGTGTTCTCCCTTGAAGTTAAATAACTATAAGTGCTTGATTATTAAATCGTTTCTGATTTTCTCAAACCTAACCGCTATGAACAAATAAGGTTTGTTGCGAGGTTATTTGACATCTGAGAGGTTAAAACCTAGTGGCTGACTGGGTTATAGCTGATTATTTAAACAATATTTATGTTGTTTAAGTAAATAAATCTTAATGATTTGCAAAATATTTGGATCAGAATTATCAAAGTCCTTCCCTCAAGCCCATTGCAATTTTACTGTGTTTTTCTATTTGTCCCATCACCTGTTTTGCACGCTTGATTACCACCGCAGGTAACCCTGCTAATCTTCCCGCTTCTATCCCATAGGATTTATCAGCACCACCGGGTTGAACTTGATGTAAAAAGATAATTTGATCAGGTAATTCTTTCACAGTAACTTGATAATTTGCCACATTCGGAACAATACTAGCCAATTCATTCAACTCATGATAGTGAGTAGCGAAAATAGTTCTAGCTTTAATTTCCACTGCTAAATATTCTGCCACAGCCCAAGCAATGGAAAGACCATCAAAAGTTGCAGTTCCCCGACCAATTTCATCTAATAAAACTAAAGATTTTGAAGTTGCATGATTGAGAATATTTGCAGTTTCATTCATTTCCACCATAAATGTAGATTGACCAGTGGCTAAATCATCAACAGCACCAACACGGGTAAAAATGCGATCGCATACCGCCAACCTAGCAGACCGCACTGGCACAAAACTGCCCACCTGCGCCATCAACTGAATTAAACCTACCTGCCTTAAATAACAACTCTTCCCACTCGCATTTGGCCCCGTCAAAATCACCAAATCAGGAGAAGATGTACTCTTCTTCCCCTCTTCCTCTGCGTCCTCTGTGCCTCTGTGGTTCGTTTCCTTACTACCTAACCAAGTTGAATTAGGAACAAAGAACCCCGCAGGTAAAGACTGTTCTACCACCGGGTGACGACCATCAATCACATTAATCTCCCGTCCTGCAACTATTTCCGGACGACAGTAACCTTGATGTACAGCCAATTCCGCCAAACCACATAATACATCAGCAGCAGCCACCGCACGGGCAATATTACGAATAATTTCGGCGTGAGAACCCACTTCATCCCGTAATGCGTCGAAAATCTCATATTCTAACTGATTTAAATCATCTCGCGCTGTCAGAATACGTGCTTCTCGTTCTTTCAAATCAGGAGTAATGTAACGTTCCTCATTTGTGAGGGTTTGTTTGCGAATGTAATTATCGGGAACTTGGTCAGATTTACTGCGGGAAATACTGATATAATAGCCAAAGGTCTTATTAAATCCTACTTTCAATGTCGGGATTCCCGTTCTTGCTCTTTCATCAACTTCTAAGTTTGCAATCCATTGTTGATCTGCTTCTACTGTAGCTTTTCTTTCATCCAAGAGGGGATTGATCCCCGGACGAATTAAACCACCTTCTTTCAAATGAATTGGTGGTGATTCTACGATGTGAGCGTGTAGCTTTTCTGCTATCTCTTCTAGGATCGGTGGGACTTTTTGCAAAGCTTTTAAGAAAGGGGATTTCGCATCTTCCACTAAGCAAGAAATTTGAGGTAAACGAGAGAAAGAATCAGCTAAGGCGACCAAATCCCGTGCATTTGCTCTACCAGAAGCGGCTCTGACGGTTAAACGCTCTAAATCGTAAATTTGCCGTAATAACTGCCGTATATCTTGACGTAAAGGCGTATTTTGTACTAATTCTTGAATGGTATCTTGCCGTGATTTAATGCCTTTAAGATCAAGTAGCGGTTGTAACAACCATCTTCTTAATGCTCGGCTACCCATAGCCGTGTTTGTTCTATCTAAAGCCCACAATAGAGAACCGTGAAATGTTCCATCCCGGACGGTTTGGGTAATTTCCAGGTTACGACGGGTTTGATGATCTACGATTAAATAATCGGTTAAGGTGTAGGTGCGTAACAATTGCAGAGATACAGGATTAGCCTTTTGTGTATCTTCAATGTATTCTAAAAGACCACCTGCGGCGCGAACTGCCAGGGGTAGATGTTCGCAACCGATACCTTCAAGCGATCGCAGTTTGAATTTCTGTAATAATTTACTTCTAGCTTCGGCTTGGGAAAAAGGAACTTGCGACCGCAAACTATAACAAAATGTAGGTGGTAAACATTGGGGCAAAGATGGGGAAGTTTCCCCAGGACGTAGTAAACTACCTAAATCGGGGGCGTTGGTGGGAAACAAAACTTCTGATGGTTGCAATCGCATTAACTCTTGAGTGAGGTGTTCTAAATCACTTCCTTGAGTTGTGATAAATTCCCCAGTTGATATATCTGAATAAGCTAATCCCCAATGGTTTACAGCAATTACCACAGCCGCTATGTAGTTATTACGACTGGCTTTGAGCATTCCTTCTTCTAACAAAGTTCCAGGTGTGAGAATGCGCGTCACTTCTCGCCTAACTAAACCAATAGCTTCAGCAGAGTCTTCTACTTGGTCACAAATTACCACAGCATAACCTTTTTCCACCAGCAAAGTTGTGTAGCGTTCCCAAGCATGATGAGGTACACCAGTCATGGCAACACGACCAACTTCACCACCATGTTTACTGGTTAAAACTAATTCTAATTCTCTGGATACAGTTACAGCGTCTTGGAAAAAAGTTTCAAAAAAATCACCTACTCTGTATAGCAGCAAGGCATGAGGATATTTGTCCTTCATTTCTACATAGTGCTGATACATTTTACTCAGCTTGCTGCGGTTTTCTACCAGATTTGTATCGGTAAGTGGTGTATTTGGTTGCTGGGGTTCTGGTGTGGAAGTGGTCATGGTAGATGCTGAGAATTTATGGCACAGTTTAGGCACTATCTCTGATGATAGCGCGATGTAGGGTATGGGGAACGCTCGCTTAAAGTTTATTTATTTTTTGTCGGGGTTACTGGTTGATGCAGCCATTTTTGCTACTAGAGTGGTAAAAAGGCGATCGCAATAAGGGGTCTCTACTAATATTGTTATTTAGATCCAAGAATTAAACCACATCCGCATTCGATAATCATGGGGAGAGAGTGGTAAACCGAGATAAATAGGCATCCAAAATACAAAAGCAGCAGTGATGATAAAGGTGATGGTGACACCAACTGCACGAATTGAACGCTGATAACTCAGCAAACATTGATCAACAAACCAAGCAATGGCTATAAATGTAAAGATAACGGCACACATATAATGATAGATGAATACACATCTTGTTACCTTTACCCAAGGGAGTAAATTGGCGGCATAATTGATAACTAAAAATAAACCAATCCAGGTATCAAGGGTGAGGTTTCTGGGAATAAATAGTCGTTTTCTTGTGATTGATGGCATGATTATTTGGTTGATAAGCATACCCATTAAAAATATCATGGCTGCTAAACCAAACCACCATAAAAAGGGATTTCCTATGGCGTGAACATCGTAAACTATCTTAGCAGCATTACTAGGTAAGGGTGGCCCAAATACAGGTAAAACTTCCTGAATACTTTGGGTAGTTTCGTAATAATAAGCCATGGGACGAGTTAACAATGGCCATTTATACCAAGCTGCACAATAGGGATGAATGCTAGGACTATTCCCACCTAATTTGAGATGAAATTGCAAAATTTGTTGATGAACTTCAATAAATCCATATCTTTTATCTAGTTGGAGATGGGGAATCCAAATTAGACTATACACAACTGCGGGAATAATGCCTAAATAGGAACACATTTGCCAAATATTTAGTTGTGTAATATTTTTTAATGGTGTGGTTATGGTTGCACCTTGGGATGTGATATCTAAAGATTGCAACCATTTAATTATCCAAGTGGCGATCCATAAAGCATAAACAGCACATAAAAACGATAAACCATTCCATTTAGTGGCAACGGAAGCACCAAAACAGATTCCAGATAGAGTTAACCAAAACCAGGGTTTTTGTTTTTCTAATGCTAATAATAATAACCATTGTCCAAGGAGTCCAAAAATTACTATATATATATTACTTAAAGCATAACGAGATTCTACTAAAAATAAGCCATCATAAGCTGTGAAAACTCCTGCTAATAAGGCAAAACGATGACGATAACTCAATTGATAAGTTAATAAAGTGACGATGACGGGAATTAGTGAACCAGTGAGGGCATTAACCCAGCGATAATTCCAAGGTGATAATAAAGAACCTGTGAGACTATTGATGTTATCTTTAGCAATGGGAATATATTTACTCAGCCAAATTCCTAAACCAATCAGATATTGACTCAGGGGCGGATGGACATTAAAAAATGGTGTATGGGTGAGATAGTTATTACCAAATTTAGCAAAATAAACTTCATCAAATACTAAAGTATTAAATTTATTTAATTGCCAAAAACGTAAGAACAGTGAAACGATAAATATTCCCAATATCCCTAAACGAAATGAATTTTTGTCCATGTTTTATTTTTGATGAAAATAAATTAATTTTGCTTGTGATCCTTAAACTACAGATTAATTAAGTTTGATTTTCTGTGAAACAGTAATAGTTCAATGCCATAATATTTAGTAGTCCTACCTAAAAATTCCATGTCTAGTCTTTGCGTGACACGAATAGAAGCATAATTTTCTGGTTTGACTACAGCATAAATAACTGGGATATTGAGAATATTAAAGCTATAGTCCAGCATAGCGCGTCCTGCTTCAGTAGCATATCCTTTTCCCCATGCAAATTTGCCTAAGTGCCAACCGATTTCTAAATCTTCTGTCAACATTCTATTTTGATCGGGTAGTTGGGAAAGCATGATTATCCCGACAATTTTTGTGTTATCTTTTTCGATAATTGCCCAAGTTCCAGAACTATTTTTTCGGATTTGCGATCGCTCTAAACTATCAATTAAACGCTGACGTTGTATCTCAACACTGGGAGGACGTGCGGCATTTCCTAAAAAACAGAGGACTTCAGGATCATTGTAAATTTCAAATACTTGTTCCGCATCTTGATCAGGCATCCAACTGCGAATAATTAAGCGTTCGGTTTCTAAAAGAGTCGTCATTTTGCTTTGATTAATGTTAACAACCGTTTAACAGGATGTTTGAAAAGTGGTAAACTCTAATTTTCATAACATTTTTACCCCCCTTCATCTCCCCTCATTAAGGGGGGAAATTGTGAAAATCTAGTTCCCTCCCCTTAGTAAGAGGAGGGTTAGGGCGGGGTAAAAATATTTGATACATCAACCATAACTTTTCAAACACCCTCTAAGAATTGCTGTTTGCTGTTCCCTGTTCCCTGAATTCTTACGTAATTATAAAACATCAGAACTCAACTTTTTTACTGTTAATTTACAAATAATTTTGATCAAAGGTCGCAGAAATGAAGAATAATAGGTGTAGTTCAACTACAAACATACGTCTCCTATGTCACAACTAGAACGATACCTGAAAATGGCAGAAGATGAACTGACGGAGTATAGCACCGATGGCCGCAAAATTGAAAAACTCCGCCGTAAGATTAGCCTATCCCTATCATTAGCAGAACAAAGGGAACTAAAAACCGCATTATTGGCTACAATACCAAACAGTAAAATTGCTGAAATTGTGGAGGAGCAAAGACAAGTGGTGGCCTTACCCTTTTGGGGTATTGCTGGTTTGGGTTTATTATTTGGTATTTCCCTCAATCAACCCATCTGCCTATTAGCAGCTATAGCCGGAACTGCCACAGCTTTTAAAATTCAAAAATGGGGTTGGGAATTAGAGGCAAATCGTCTACTATTACGGACATTAGAAGATATTGAAAACCGTATTTCCCAACCAAAATAAGAAAAGAACATTAATTAAGGACTAAAAATTTATGAGCAAGTATGATTATATCTTCAAATCCTCAGCACTAATAGTAGAATCATTGAATGTAGAAGAATCTGTAGCAGCAATTGCTGTAATTACAGCAATTATTGATGAAGGAATACAAGATTTAGATGTAGAGATATTAGCCGATATTCTCTGGGAATTTGAGCTTTTTGAGCAATATGCAGAAGAAGAAATATTAGAAACTGTTGATAGGTTAATAGAAATTGCCCGAAATTATGGATTGGGATCTTTGTTTAATGCTGCTAATGCCGGAATTTCTAATGAGGTAATTTTGGATGGGTTTGCAGCAGCTATAATCATGCTTCTGGAGGCAGAAGATTTAATTATTCCCGCCGATAAAAAACCATATCTGAAAGAACTACAAATAGCTTTAGAACTGGATGATGAAGAAGCAGAAGAAATTATTAAAGAAGTAATTGCTGCTATTGAAGCAGGGGATGAGGAAAAATATATAGAAGAAGATTATCAACCAGTTATATTTAATGAATCTGGGGAACAGTTTTATCAATCTCCTTTGGGAAATTTTACAGTTCCCATTCCTCTCGATTCTCTCCAAGGTGGCAGAATCCAAACTGAAGAAGGAATGGTGAGCTTTTCCGATGATTTAGGAACTTTATTTAGAATTGATTATTATCCTCTTTCTGCCTCCCAGATTGATGATATAGAATCAGAAGGATCTGAAAAATATTTGCATCGAATTTTAGTAGATAGATATGTTCCCCAGGCAATAATTGTGAATATCCCTCATGCAGAAGTTAAGTATACAGAATATTTGCAAGATTCCTTAGAAAAATATTACTATGTATTAGTAGATATGCCCCAAGGATCAACAATTTCTAAGCAAGAAACTAACGGTAACGGCATTAGATTAGATGCCTATAGAGGATTATTATCCTTTGTCAATAATCAATTTTTGTATATAGTTAGTAGCCAACGGAGTTTTTTAAATGGTGAAATGCCTGATACTGTAAAAGAAGAGGCCGAGAAAATTAAGGAAACTATTTTAGATTTTGTCGTCACCATTGACTTTACCTAAATGTAAATATCACTTATTAACACCCAGATCCCCGACTTCTAATATCAATTTATAGTTTGTGGACAGAATCAATCAAAGAAGTCGGGGAGCTTATACCTTCACCTGAATTATTACATATTTAGGTATCAGTCATCAGCTATTAGACTCTATCTATGGGTAGATAGGTTTGTTATCAAATCAAGCGATCGCAAAGTGCTAAATTACGAGAAACTAAGAAGATATCTATTCTAGATTAGGAAAATATCATGGCTTGGACTAAAGTTTTAGGGGCTAATGCACTCACACCCGGTGCGCGAGAAGTAGTTAAAGTAGGCGATCGCAAAATCCTACTCCTAAACCACGAAAATCAGCTTTATGCAGTAGATAATACCTGTCCCCACTTAAAAATGCCCCTGACAAAAGGCAAAATTGAAGATGGTGCTATAGTTTGTTCTTTCCATCGCAGTGCTTTCGACTTAAAAAATGGCCAAGTTAAAACCTGGTGTCCATTTCCACCAGTAGTTGGTAAATTATTGGGAAAAGTTTCCCCAGAAAAAACCCTGCCAACCTATCCCCTGAAAGTGGAAGAAGGTAACATTTTGATTGACGTTCCATCAGTCTAAATTCATACTAGCCCTAGCCCTGGCGATTAGAAATCGCGGCTACACAGATAAAACCCACCTTCGTGGGTTAAAAAGCTTAATTTTTCGCTAGTCCACGCAGGTGGACTTGGTTTGTTTAGTAGCGAATTATATTCGCCCAAAACTTTTCAAACATCCTCTAATAGGGTTTTAATGCCCCTAACCCCCAATTCTGGGGGTCACGGGGGCAGGGGATTTAGGGGGCTAAATAAGCACAAAAGGAAGACAGATAGAACTTGTGTGTACACCGTAGCCGGGGGGTAAATATACGTAGCTTCACTAAGAAACTATAACCCCTAATTAATAGATAGAAGTTGGGTTTTTATCCCAACCTCTATCATGATCAAATATTGACCACTCACCTATGCTAAATAAAGCTAAGAAATGTTAACGAAACTTTACTAAACATCTTTCTTATCCACTTTCAAGCCATAATAGAAGCATGAGAAAATGGAGTGAAGGAAAAATACTCCCTGGAGTAAAATCGCTAGTTACCAGCTAGTAAGTAGAGGTGGAATATGACGAGCCAAGATTTTATTATTCATCACGGTTATACCTATATAGCTGTTAAACTCGGTATCTTGATTTTAGCTTTGTTACTCTGGTTTATTGTCACAGCTACCCCCGTAATTTAACAACATTTACCATCAGGAGATATTTGATTAAAAACCTTTTTTACGCCTTTTTCTTGCACTTTTTTCTCTTTTCTTACCCTTAAGCTCTTTTTTTATCTAGGTTTTGCGTTTATTCAGCAAACCCTACTTAATATTAATCTTTAATGCTAAACTTGGACTCTATGAGGTTGGAAACCTTAACAACTGTTAAACATATAGACACAAATTAACAAAGAGTTGAAAACAGAGAGCTTAAATTATATGTCTAATCGCCTCAAACTTTTTCGAGAAAGAATGGCAGCTTTTGAGGGTGCAGCAGATCCATCAGCAGCAATTGAAAGTGGTTATTATGTCCACGCACCAGGAAAATTACTTGTAGATGAAATATCAGCAAGAATAGCTTTACGTCCGTCTTCTTCGCATCTGCTTTTAGGAGGTATTGGATCTGGAAAAACAACTCAATTGTTAGTTGCTTGTAAACAGATTAATGAAATAGAAGATACTCATGCAATATATGTAGATGTTAGTTTGTATACATATATTTCCAAAATAACCACTGGCGTTCTAACTGCAATTGCGGGTCTAGAACTTGCTAATCTTATGAAAGATAGTAAAGATGACAATGTTATACAATCCATTGATTTAATTCGTAAGTTGGCACATGGTTATACATACTATGATGATGGATACTATTACGGACCTGACTATGACGAACAATTAATAAGTGTAAAAGGTATTATTCCTAAGAAAGTAGAGGGATATGGGATAAATTCAGAGTTAGTGGAAACGGTCAATAAGTTAGCTAAATGTGCATCCGAAAACTATGGTAATTTAGTTATTTTATTTGATGGATTAGATAGAATTAATGATATTAAAACCTTTATGCAGCTTGTATTTTCAGATGCAAAAGCAATATCATCTGCTGGTATTGGTCTAGTATTAGTTGGTCCAATAACTGCAATTTATAGTAACTATCGTGATACCGTTGATAAGATTTTAGACTACTTTTATTATCAACCATTCTTTGATATAGAAAATGACCAAGATGCTTATAATTTTTTTGAAGAAATTATTAAAAATCGATCATCTGAAGATTTTATAGAAGAATCAGCCATGAAAGCTTTAATTCAATTTTCTGGTGGGGTTTTACGAGACTTTATTGCAATAACACAAGCATCTCTTGAAGAGACATACATATCAGGTGACGAAAAACTACAAGAAAAACAAGTTTTAAAAGCTGTTGATTCAACTGGTAGAAATCAACTACTTGGTTTATCAGATAATGAGCTAAAAATTATTAAGCAGATGCTCAAAAATAAAAAATTTATTCCTATAACTGACGAAGATTTGCGATTGTTGGTGAAAAGGGTAATTCTTGAATATAGATATCCAAAACTACGTTATGCAGTTCATCCAGCTATTAAACCATTAATTCAACAAATTTTAGATTAAAATTAATTTCGATGATTAATTTACTTAAATTACTTTCTATTGACGAGTTTTTACAAAAAACTAGCTCACAACCAACATCAGGAAATACCTGGTCAGCACTAATTACTTCTAGTTTATATAGTCAGCAATTAGTGGACGATTTACAAGAAACTCTGAGCATTTTTTCAGAGTGTGAAGTGGGTTGTTTATCTGCTCAAGATGAAACTAATGTTTTTATAAAGCAAATTATTCAAGCAAGTGAAGATTATTTGATTCTTTGGAACTTCGAACAATGGGATAAAAATAATTGGTATGAATTTGATTGTATGCGAAGTTCACTGATGAGAAAACGCGGAGTAGTGTTAATTTTATCATCAGAATCAGCAAAAATAATGTTTTCTTATGCTCCAAATATTGTAAGTTGGCTCGGTTCTAGGGTATATTTTTTTGTAAAAGATACAGAATTGCTCAGTGTTGACGAAATTCAGGAAAGACTAACAGCACTTCGAGAATGGTCAGGTTTAACAGACTCTCAAATAATTGAAATGGCTGAAAGTAGAAATTTACCACCTGAACCTGAATATGCTGAATGGGTTGTTTTACTGGAACGGGGGGATTTAATTTGAGTAACCAAAGTGACTGGGTGCAAATTTGTGAGGATGTCCAAGAACGCCTATTAAAAATAACTCCCTTAACAGTAAAAAGTGCTAAGGTATTAAGAGGTGAAATTCTTAAATCTTTAATAGCAGCCTGTGATGATAAGTTTTTAAAAACAGAATCTTATGAAATTCATAATTTATTGAAAATCTCACCATCTAAAGATAAAGGAATTATTGAAATAACTGGAGGAAAGAGAAACTTTAAGCGACTTAAAGAAATTTCTCATTTTGAAAGATGTGACGGTTGCTGGTTTGATTTTGCAATTTTAGTGAATGAAAATATTAAACCTGCTGAAATTATTGCTTTTGATTTTGAAATTAGATTTTTAGAAAATAACCCAACTAAATTTTTACGATTTGATCTAAATTTACCAGAACATAATAATGATGATAGAGGAAAACGATTTCATTTACATCCAGGAAATGATGATTTAATGATTCATGCTTCTCCTCTGTCACCATTGGAAATTCTACACTTATTTTTATACGACTTAAAAACGCCTGAAAGTCCCCGCAGTTGATAGCAGACTAAATTCGCTAAACCAAACTTTAATGTTAATTGATTCTAGCGGTGAAATTCTCTTGGCAAATTTGCAGAATTACTCAGCCAACCCCGCCGCCAAAATGAGTATAGTAAAATGGTAGCAACTAATAGCATTAGTGCTAAACATAGGGGATAACCCCAATACCAATTTAATTCCGGCATATTGTGGGGTGATTTTTCAGTGTTGAAATTCATCCCATATACCCCTGCAATAAAAGTCAAAGGAATAAAAATCGAAGAAACCACCGTCAGCAACTTCATAATTTCATTCATTTTATTACTAACTGCCGATAAATAAACATCCATTAATCCAGCTACTAATTCTCGGTAAGTTTCCAATATATCTATTAATTGCACCGTATGATCATAACAATCTCTGAGATAAATTCTCACATCAGGACTAATTAATTCGCTGCCATCTCGAATTAAAGAATTAATCGCATCTCTTTGCGGCCAAATTCCCCGCCGTAGTTGTAATAATTCCCGACGAATTTGGTATATTTTTTGTAATGTTTTCTGACTAGGATTAATTATCACTTCCTCTTCTAAATCATCAATTCGTTCTCCATAAAGTTCCAAAACGGGAAAAAAGCCATCAATAATTGCATCTAATAAAGCATAGGCTAAATAATCACTACCTTGGCAGCGGATGATACCTTTAGATTTATCAATTCTGTTTCTCACACCATCAAAACAATCATGTTCCGGTTCTTCTTGCACCGTTAACACATAATATTTACCTAATACCAAACTTACCTGTTCACCGTAAAAACTGCCATTATTGTTATTAGGAACAACCATGTGGGCAATAATTACTAATTGATCCTCATAATCCTCTATTTTCGGACGTTCTACCATATTCACAATATCCTCCAAAATTAGGGGATGTAAATCAAAAGATTGGCCTAAACGCTGTAAAATATCTTGATTTCCTAAACCTTGTACATCTACCCAAGAAACAGAATTTGTATCCAAATAGTTAATACATTCTTCCGGATAACTGATTTGTTTATGAATCAGATCAGTTTGATTATAGTCAATCAGAAAAATGCTAGGTGGCTTGCTATTTTCATCAACAATAATTGTCCCAGGTATAGTTCCAGGTTGGTGGAAATGTTCCTTAACCCCGGATTTCTTCATCAGTTTGGTAAATTTGCGATTTTTCTTCACCATAAAATTTTCACCGTTAGTTATGAATGATTGGGATTTTAACACATATAATATGTGGAAGAGACAATTTAAAAGATATGTTTATAGCCCAAAAACAACAAACATTTTGGTTAATTGAACCCGAAGCAAAACCATCAAAACAGATTATTGCTGGCGGATTTATTTTACCAGATGGACAAGTAGCCATAGTCCGAATTTTTCCCCATCCCAGTCATGCAACCTTTCCATCTTGGGCATCTTTTCAAGAACTGCAAAATCAAAGAGGCAGAAAATTAATCTTTGGGCAAAACTCCCTCGATAATTATCAACTCCAAAGTTTTCAATTAGTCAGAGATGAAGATATCACAGGAATTAGTGGTATTGGCGTAGTTGCTGTTGGCTGTTACTTTCAAATGTATCCTCAAGATATTAGTCCAGATTGTACTAATATTGCTGTCATGCAGTGGTTAAAAGAACCAAAATCAACAGCTTGGTATCCCCAAGGATGGGAACAAATTAAATTAATTCATGGACACAAAGGTAAAACCAAAATTGTTATAGACTAAATACAGCAGAATCCAGGAGTCAGGAGTCAGAATTAAAACTAGCTTTGTGTATAGTAGTTGTAGGGTGTGTCAGACATTAACAATCTCTTTATTTACAGGATTTATGCAGTCTGACCCGGTTGGTGAGGTTGTCGAACCACACCCTACCAATGTGCCAGTTGCGTAAGTCCTGTATAGGTTGAAATTTAGATTCTGTAACCTATGGATCTGCTTTATACTGTATATCCAATGCCAAAAATATCTATCTATGAATAGCAGTGAAAACTCTTCTCAACATCTCATTTTAGTAGTTGGTTCTACAGGTGGAGTCGGACAACTTGTAGTTAGTCAACTATTAGCCAAGGGCTTACCAGTTCGCATTCTCACCCGCAATACTGAAAAAGCCGCGCAAATGTTTAACGACAAAGTAGAAATAGTTGTCGGTGATATTTGTGAACCCAGCACATTAAAAACCTCCATGACAAATATTACCTCAATTATTTGTTGTACAGGAACAAGTGCTTTTCCTACTAGCAAATGGGAATTTGATCAACCGCCTAATATTTTGGAATTAGGAATAACTTTATTTAATCCCCAATTTTTAGAAAATAAAGCCAAAAATACCCCTACAAAAGTTGATTATCAAGGTGTAGTTAACCTACTTACAGCCGCACCCAAAAACTTAAACCGCTTCGTATTAGTCTCCTCCTGTGGTATTCTCCGCAAACATCAATTTCCCTTTAAAATTCTCAATCTTTTTGGCGTACTCGATGCCAAAGAAAAAGGAGAACAAGCAATTATTAATTCCGGCATCCCCTATACTATCATTCGTCCCGGACGTTTAATTGATGGCCCCTATACATCCTCTGATCTTAACACCCTACTCCAAGCCACAACCCAAGGTAAATTAAATGTCGTCTTATCCACAGGAGATACAATTACAGGTGATTCTAGTCGCATTGATGTAGCTGCAGCCTGTGTCGAAAGTTTATTTTATCAAACTTCTGTTAACAAAGTTTTTGAAATAGTTAACAAAGGGGATAGATCGCCTATAATTGACTGGCAAAGTTTATTTTCACAATTATAAAACCATAGTAAAAACATGAAACTAAATCATTTTTCATTCCTGGTTATTTTGGCAAGTTTTGTATATTCACAACCAAGTTATAGCCAAATATCCCCATCTCCAAAATCCCAATTATCACAAATAGTCACGAACCTCAGACCCCAAGGACAAAAAGGACTAGAAATTTTCCTCAAATCCTACATTAATAACTTACAGACACCACCTAAACCAGAAGTTAAAATAGCCCTCGATCAATTATGTCAACAACGAGATTGTTATGCTTCTCAATTATATTGGTATACTGATTTAGAACAAGCAAAAGCTGCTGCGAAAATCACTGGTAAACCAATTCTTTCCTTGCGATTATTAGGCAGATTAGATACAGAACTGAGTTGTGCTAACAGCCGATTTTTTAGAGTTGCCCTATATCCTAATGCCGTAATTTCCCAAACTTTGAGAAAAGACTTTATTTTACATTGGCAAACTGTCCGGCCTGCGCCAAAAATCACCATTGATTTTGGTGACGGACGCAAATTAGAAAGAACCATCACAGGTAATAGTATTCATTATATTTTAGATAGTGATGGCCGTCCACTGGATGCCATTCCTGGACTCTATGGACCCCAAGCTTTTCTAAAACAACTTCAGCAAGGGCAAAAAATAGCTAAAATCTTGAGTAACCAAAAAGGTGAAAAATATAATATCCTATTACAACAATATCACCAACGCCGTCTTGATGATATTCAAAACCAATGGAGAACGGATTTATCTCAATTAGGGATACAATCTCCTCCCCGTTTAGGAGAAAATTCTAACAATTCTACATCTAATCCTAACGCAATCATAGCAGGTTCTTTAGCAATTTCTAAATCTAGAGTAGAAATACCAATTCTCAGATCTATACAGCCAGAAACACCAGAAAATACCTCAGAAATTCTCGATCAACCAACCTGGGATAGATTAGCTAGACTCTATAAAAATGATGCTAAACTTGATAGTAATAGCATTGCCTTGATTGAGAATAAGAAATTACCAAAGACCAGAGATAACAATAATTTATCCAGAGTAATTCGTAATTTTGAAACCGTCATGGCTTTAGATACAGTCAGAAACGAATATCTACTACATAGACAAATTCATCAATGGTTTTTAACCCAAAATCAAACTTCAGATGTTAACCAACTCAATGAAAAAGTTTATGCTGAATTGTTTTTAACTCCCAGTTCCGATCCTTGGTTGGGTTTAGTTGATAATGATGCTTATACCGCCATTGATAATGGTGGTATTGTTGAGAAAAATTAAACTAAGAACTCAGGGAACAGGGAACTCTTAACTGGGAACTCTTAACTGGGAACAGGGAACAGGGAACAGGGAACAGGGAAAAAATTCTTCCTCCTGAACTCCTGAACTCCTAAATTCTGCTGTATTAAGCTACTGCTTTTTCCTTTTCTGGAACATAGGGTTTTTCTGCACCTTGGGCTAAATATGCAGCTAATTGACTTTCTATTTCATCGCGGACAATTTGCCGATATTCCATAAAATGTTCAATGTGAGCGCAGGTAGAAACATATTGTTCAACTACCTTGGGGTTATGCTTGAGAATGCTAAATAAATGATGCCAGAATTTCCAGCGAGTTTGCCGTTTAAATCCTTGTCGCCAAATTACTAGTAGCAAAGCTTTTACAACTACCCATTCTGGCATTTTGCCTGGTGCTTTGTATTTAGCTGAACCCAAGATCATAAAACAGCGATAGGTGCGGTCTAAATAGGCAACAGGATCATATAAAGCACAGAAAGCTTCAATGTATTCTCTTGCTAATTCTTCCAGAGGACGGGTAGGAATGAAATTCATTAATGTGGTTTGATTGATATTCCCGTCTTGATTTTCCCGTAGTCGTCCTTCTTTTTTCAAGCGATGCCATAACGCTGTGTTGGGCAATGCTTGTAACATGGCGAAGGTAGTAGAAGGGATGGCTGCTTGTTCGGCAAATCTGACAATGCGATCGCCCGCACCAGATTTTTCACCATCAAAACCAATAATAAATCCAGCCATTGGCCTTAAGCCAGCTTTAATAATGGTTTCTACTGACTCAGTTAAAGAACTGCGAGTATTTTGGAATTTCTTAGTTAGTTGTAAACTATCTTCATCTGGGGTTTCAATACCCAAAAATACCGCTTTAAAGCCACAATCAACCATCAACTCCATCATTTCTGCATCTTGTGCTAAATCAATGGAAGCTTCTGTGTCAAAATTGAACGGATATTGATGTTCTGCCATCCACACTTTTAACTCTTTTAGCAACAATTTCACATTCCGCTTGTTGCCAATAAAGTTATCATCAACCATGAATACACCCCGCCGCCAACCCAACTCATAGAGATAATCTAACTCCGCTAAAAGTTGTGCAGGGGTTTTGGTTCTGGGTTTACGTCCATACAATACAATGATGTCGCAAAATTCGCATTGGAAGGGACAACCCCGCGAAAACTGTACAGACATCATATCATAGGCATTAAACTCTAATAAATCAAAGCGGGGAATGGGTGTACTAGTGACATCGGGCTTTTCAGTAGCGCGGAAAACTCCAGATTTTTCACCCCGTTGCACAGCTTCCACAAACATGGGTAAAGTGATTTCCCCTTCATCGAGAATCAGATAATCTGCCCCTGCTGCTTCGACTTCATGGGGTGTAGAGGTAGGATAGGGACCACCCAAAGCTACCAATTTACCCCGTCTTTTAGCTTCCCGAATTTGCTCTAGTAAGTCTTGTTTTTGGACAATCATAGCAGAGAAAATTACCATATCTGCCCATGCCCATTCTTCCTCTGTGGCGGCGCGGATGTTACGATCTACAAGTTTAAATTCCCACTCTTGGGGCAAAATCGCCGCTACCGTCACCAAACCCAAAGGAGGCAACAAAACCTTTCTGTCAACCAGTGCCAGAATTTTCTCATAAGACCAAAAGGTTTTTGGAAATATTGGATAAACTAGCAAAATACGCATAGTATCACCCCTCACGATTTATTTTGTAATCTAACTGTAACTAAAATTCAGACTATTTGACTTTTTTCTGAATTTGCCTGTTGTATGTGAGAATGGAGAAATTGTCAGAATCAGGATGATTAGGATTTAAGGATTTACAGGATGAAAACTGGGAAAAATTAAAAAATACAAATAGTTTTGAGCTTATTCTACTCATGCAGTCTGATGAAAAGGATGGTTGTGAGCGAATTGAGATAGTATTTTATACACTCTTTGGCGTTTTTGTCAATACTGATGAGTCTTTAGTTAAGGGGTTGATCAAAATCCCTGATTTTTTAGATCAAGGGGGGATGAGTCCAGAAATGTATCCAGAAATTGGTACAACTATAGGCGCGGTTGTGGTTGGATATAACGAAAGTAATTACCGCGAGGTGTATTTAAGTGCTAAACCTACTGTACTGCATAAAGCTCTTGTACCTTTCAAGATTCCTGCTTTAACTAGCTAAAGCTTATTAACTTTTTTATCAATTTGCCTGTTGTATGTGAAAATAGAGAAAGAATGTTTATATTTCAGGAGTTATACCATGCTGGCTTAATTATGCTATCAAATTATATTGTCAAGGTATACCCTACTAAAAAGCTGCAAAAGTTTGGAAATCATAGAACAGAAATCATATTTTTTTATTATGTCTATTTAGTGCGATCGCTCTTATTGTAGAGTTAAATTCTGAGGAATTACGAAAAATATCTTTGAAACTCTCTTCCCTTCGTGTTCTTCGCTCCTATGCCTTCGGCACGCTTCGCGAACGTGGTTCATTCTTTCATGACTTCTGCCTTTTTGATTTACATGAGAGCGATCGCCATATTTAATATAGAAAACTCAAGCGATAGCGTAAGTGCTAACTTGTCAGTTTGCGTGAGATAAACTAGAGAAATGCGATTCTCACTTATTATGCTTTAGAGGTTTTAATATAGGATAAAGATAGAGTTTTCGAGTTATTCTTGATAATTGATCAGAAAATGTACTTCTGTAGTTAACTGCTAAGTACCTAAGCCAAATTAATTTAACATTTTTGGAACAAACAAAAATCTCTATATTCCTTATAAATATAAAATTTATTTTGCACGACAACTTACAAACAAATATTCTGACTCCTGACTCCCGGATTATTCCAATGTCTTGGATATGCTTTTCGGAAATTGTCCCCCAAAAGAGAAAAAACTAATAGCAATAGGATTTCGTTAAATGTCAAAATTTGATCGGGAATAATTCAGGTAGATTCAACATGGATATCAAAAAAGGATTTATTGGCACGATTGGCAATACACCACTAATTCGCTTAAACAGCTTTAGTGAGGAAACAGGTTGTGAAATCTTGGCCAAAGCGGAATTTCTTAACCCTGGTGGTTCTGTTAAAGATCGTGCTGCACTATACATCATTGAAGATGCAGAAAAAAAAGGACTTCTCAAACCTGGTGGCACAGTTGTGGAAGGAACTGCGGGGAATACGGGAATTGGACTAGCGCATATCTGCAATGTCAAAGCTTACAAATGCTTGATTTTTATTCCCAATACCCAATCCCAAGAAAAAATAGATGCTTTGACTACCTTGGGGGCGGAAGTTCGTCCTGTACCTGCTGTACCGTACAAAGATCCGAATAATTACGTCAAATTATCTGGTAGAATTGCGGCGGAAATGGAAAACGCCATTTGGGCTAATCAGTTTGATAATTTGGCCAATCGTGTGGCACATTATGAAACTACAGGTAGAGAAATTTGGCAACAAACTGACGGTAAAATAGATGGCTGGGTAGCGGCCACTGGTACAGGTGGTACTTATGCAGGTGTAGCTATGTATCTAAAGAAACAAAATCCGGCGGTTAAATGTGTGGTTGCTGATCCTTTAGGTAGTGGACTATATAGCTATATCAAAACTGGGGAAATCAAAATCGAAGGTAATTCTATTACTGAAGGTATTGGTAATAGTCGCATTACCGCTAATATGGAAGGCGCACCGATTGATGATGCTATCCAAATTGATGATCCTGAAGCGTTGCGCGTAGTTTATCAACTATTAAGAAAAGATGGATTATTAATGGGTGGTTCAACGGGAATTAATGTGGGTGCGGCGGTAGCTTTAGCTAAACAATTGGGACCCGGACATACTATTGTGACCATCTTATGTGATAGTGGTTCTCGCTATCAATCACGGATATTTAATAGGGAATGGTTAGCAAGTAAAGGATTGATGATCGGTTAGGATTTTTTAGCGATCACCACTAAGTTGTTGTGCATTTAAAATGCACAACAGCAAGTCAAAACTCAAATTTTAAAATACACATAGGGTATGTTAGTTTTTCGTTCTTTTGCGTAAGTCCGCAGAAGATAGAAGATAGAAGATAGGAGCAAATTTTTATGTCTTTAACATCAGAAATCATCGTTGATTTTCGGGATGTCAGTTTCCAAATTGATCACCGTCTCTTATTATCTCACTTAAAATTCAGCATTTATCAAGGAGAAGCACTAGTTTTATTAGGACGTAGTGGCAGTGGAAAAACTACAACTCTAAAATTAATCAATCATTTACTTATCCCAAGTCAAGGACAAGTCCTAATTGACAATATTCCCACAACTAAATGGGATGCTATTAAACTGAGAAGAAGAATAGGGTACGTTATTCAAGAAACAGGTTTATTTCCCCATTTTACCATCGCTGAAAATGTGGGACTTGTACCATCATTAGAGAAATGGCCAGCCCAAAAAATCCATAATAGAGTCTATGAAATGTTAAACTTAGTAGGTCTAGAACCAGAACAATTTGCCCATCGTTATCCCTATCAATTATCAGGAGGTCAACGTCAGCGAGTGGGAGTTGCTAGAGCTTTGGCCGCAGATCCACCTATACTATTAATGGATGAACCTTTTGGCGCACTCGATCCCATCACTCGGCTAGAGTTACAACAACAGTTTAAATATTTGCAACAACAATTAGGTAAAACAGTGATATTTGTCACCCATGATATTCAAGAAGCCTTCTTTTTAGCTTCCAGAATTGGTTTAATGTATGAAGGAAATTTAGTGGAATTAGGAACAAAAAGAGAATTTCTTAGTTCTCAACATCCAGAATCACAGGCTTTTTTAGCTTGTTTGAATGTAGCGAAAAGTTGGGAAGAATTAAACTAAAATTAGCATAAAATTATGTTCTTATTTCAGTACAGTACAGAAATAATTTTCCACAGTGGAGAACATTTAATATTAGTCATTATATCCCTAGCGATCGCCATTTCCATTGGTCTTCCTGTGGGCATTCTGATCACTCGTCAATCAAAATTAGCTCCCCCCATTCTTGGTTTAGCAAATGCAATTCAAACCATCCCTAGTTTAGCCATATTTGGCTTTTTAATTTCCGTGCCTTTTCTGGGAGGAATTGGCAAAATTCCCGGTATAGTTGCCTTAACTCTTTATGCCTTACTTCCCATAATTCGTAATACTTATATTGGCATTAATAGCATCAATCCCGCCATTAAAGAAGCGGGTATAGGCATGGGAATGACAGATCAACAATTACTATTCCAAGTGGAAATTCCCCTGGCTTTACCAGTCATTTTAGCAGGTGTAAGAGTAGCCACAGTTATATCTGTAGGAATTGCCACAATTGCTGCTGCTATTGGTGGAGGAGGTTTAGGAGTATTTATTTTTCGCGGTATTTCTACAGTTAATAATGAATTAATTTTAGCCGGAGCAGTACCCGCAGCTTTGATTGCTTTGAGTGCAGATTTCGGTTTAGGATTATTAGAAAAAAACCTCACAAAACAAATAGCAAATAAAGGTAAATTCAATCAGAATATAGGTATTATTGTCGGAATAATCACCTTAATTATTGCTGGATTAATAGCCTTCAACTATCAACAGAAACCACCAACAATTATTATCGGCTCAAAAAATTTCACAGAACAAGTAATTTTAGGAGAAATATTAGCACAACACATAGAAAATCATACTAAATTAAAAGTAGATCGTCGTTTTAATTTAGGAGGAACATTTATTTGTCATGAAGCAGTAAAAGCCCGAAAAATTGCCGGGTATGTGGAATATACAGGAACTTCATTTACGACTATTTTAAAAGAAAAACCAATTAGTAATCCTGAAACTGTTTATAAAAAAGTTAAGGAATACTATGATCAAAAATTGAAATTAGCAGTGATGAAGCCTCTAGGATTTGAGAATACCTTTGCCATGATTATCCGAGGAGAAGATGCCGAAAAATGGCAAATTAAAAGCCTTTCAGAAATTAGTAAATATACTCCACAAATAAAAGCAGGATTTGGGTATGAATTTTTAGAAAGAGCAGATGGTTATCCAGGATTATCTAAAACCTACAACCTAAAATTTGCCAATATCAAACAAATGGAATTAGGATTAATGTATCAAGCATTAAAAGAAAAACAAGTAGATTTTATTGCTGCAAATTCTACAGATGGTTTAATTCCAGTTTTTAACTTAGTAATTTTAGAAGATGATAAAAAATACTTTCCCCCATATCAAGCTATACCTGTTTTTAATCAAGAAATTCTCCAAAAATATCCAGAATTAACAGATACCATTAATCAATTAGGGGGCAAAATTTCTACAACAGAAATACAGAAGATGAATTATCAAGTAGATAATCAATCTAAACCAGTGGAAAAAGTTGTCAGTGAGTGGTTAAAATCTCAAAAATTATGATTTATTTAGGGTTTGCTGAAAAAGTTGTCTGTGAGGAGAGGGAATAGGGAACAGGGAA
>NZ_PGEM01000079.1 GCF_002934005.1 Cuspidothrix issatschenkoi CHARLIE-1
AAGCACTGGTTTAACCCTTAAGCCTGTTTAACTTTTAAGTTCTAGAGCAGGGAACTAGCTACGCATTCCCTGGTAGGTCTTTAACTCTTACCTCTAACGTAGTTCGGTTAAGAACTCAGTCTAGTCAACTAGGCTTTTACAAGCCCTCACTTACCCGAAGGGAAGTGATGGGTGGTTGACGCACTTATCAGGGGAACTTCAATTTCTTCAGCCCGCCATGCAGCATAAGCTAGTGCTTCATAGATATCTGCTTCTTCAAGGTAGGGATAGGCTTTGAGGATATCATTGGCACTGTGTCCAGATGCCATTAAGCCAACGATAGTACTAACTGTAACACGCATTCCCCGGATGCAGGGTTTGCCGCCCATTACTTCTGGGTTGCGGGTAATTCTAGTCAGATTTTGCATAGTTGATTAGATTGGGAAACCAGAAATGGCTATGGAATAGCAAGTTATCCTCCATTAGAAGTTTTGGTATTCCATAGCCACAACTATAAGCTTTTATATCTGGGGAATTAGCACTGGCCAAAATTGTTCAATATATACACAAAGTTCTTCATAGCTTTTGCTCTTAAGGTAAGGCAAATTATTAGCTTTTCCCTGACTTTTAGCATATTTTATGATGATAGCAATGAGGCGGTTACAATCCTTTGCATTTGGGTCAAGTTCATTCTTTACCCTAACGTCTGGTTTCTGGTTTTGACTCTGGGGAATCATCACAATTTGGTATTCCACACCGGGCAAGTTTGGCAACTGTAGGCGGATACCTGGTTGAAACTGAGGCTGGCTTGAGTTACTATTGTCTAAGCTAATAGCCATAAAAATTGTTCCTTGATTTATATTGAGGTTCTAGAATCAGTCGGCAAGACCGTTAACGGCTAACCAAGCTACAAAATTCTGAAAATTACAAGAAGACGCTATCTGGAGTACCAGTCCAGGTGGCGTTTTTTTCGTCGTTTTGTATGTTGGCTATATCCTAACAAAACTTCCCAAGGTTGTCAATATAGACATACTTCTTTTAATAAAGTATGATGATACTGTAAATAAAACTAGAATTTATGTCTACTCCTATTGTTCGACTTGAAGATTTAGTACATATATATCAAGGAGTTACTCTCAAACGATATGAAAACGAACTTGGTTCACAAGAACAAATTATTAACTCCCGAAATCTTGAGCAAATATATATAAGTGGTGAATTAAGCAGTTCTCAACTTGATTCTTTTAATCTATTTAAGTATAGATTGCAGACTGATGATGTAGTTATTACAATTCGAGGAACTCCCCTTAAAGCATCAGTAGTAAAAGATGAAGTAAAAGGATGCTTGCCAAATCAAAACTTAGCAATTTTACGGGTAAAGGAAAAAAATCTTAATTCAGTATATTTAGCGGTGTTGATGCGCTCAAAATGGTTAGAAAAAGAACTTAGCACTTTATATAGTCAATCTATCGGAACTCAGTTGTTAAAAATTTCACAGTTGCGAGAGTTGGAAATACCCTTACCTAGTTTAGATAGACAAAACCAATTAGCTCAACTCTTTTTAGCTGCTGAACAATATACTCAAATTACTTTAGATGCGCTGGAAGCACGAAATAATTTAACGCAGTTAATTTTTTCTCAAATCTTAGAAGGAGAGCAATGATAACTTTACAGGAATTGGAGCGAGGACTTTGGATGGCTGCCGATATTCTACGCAGTCATTTTAGTGTCACTGATTATAATAAATATTTATTAAGGCTCTTATTTCTCAAGTATTTATCTGATGTATTTGAGGAAAGTTATAAAGCAATCGAACAGACAATAAATGATCAAGATTTGGAAGGGAATAGATTAAATAACCTCGGTGCATTTGTGCCTGAGTGTTCTCGTTGGACTTACTTGCAGCGTTTTGAGCATAACATTGGTTATGAACTTAATATAGCATCTCAAGAGATTGAAAGAAGCAATCCACATCTCAAGAGAATTTTTACTAGTATTGACTTTGAAAATAAACATAATAATTTTGATTCTGGAGAACATGATCAAGTACTGCGTCAATTAATTAGACATTTATCATATCTCAATCTCCGCTATAGTAACCTTGCTGAATCAGATATATTGGGAAAGGCTTGTGAATTTTTAATTGAAAACTTTGCAGGTGATTCTGGAAAAAGGAGTGGAGATTTCTATACCCCAAATAAAATAGCAGAATTGCTAGTTAATCTATTAGGAGTAGAAAAGGGAATGAAAATTTGTGATCCTGTCTGCGGAGTAGGTGGGTTTCTAGTTACATCTGCCAATTATATAAAACAGGTGGGATTAAATATAGAAGATGTATCTTTCTATGGGCAGGAAAAAGTCTTAGAAACTTGGGTTATTGCCAAAATAAATTTGTTATTACATGGCATCTTTAATATTGACATTCGATTGGGAGATACAATTCGTAATCCTCAATTATTAGAAAATGAAGAGCTAATACTTTTTGATAGAGTATTTGCCAACCCACCATTTAATCTAAAAAACTGGGGAGAACATCTAGATAGTTTTGATATTTATCACCGTTTTAGATATGGCTTACCACCTAAAAGTCATGGAGATTTTGCATTTATTCAGCACATATTATCTACATTAACAACAACAGGTAAAGCCGCAATAATCGTCTCGCATGGTGTATTATTTCGTGGAGGACAAGAAGGTTTAATTCGCAAAAGAATTTTGGAAGAAGACGTAATTGAAGCTGTTATTGGTCTTGCATCAAATTTATTCTATGAGACAGGTATTCCTGCCAGCATTTTAATTTTTAATCGAAATAAACTAGAAGAAAGTAAAAAGAAAGTATTATTTATTGATGCAAGTAGCAAATATCAAAAGATTGGAAATAAAAACTATTTACAATCTGAAGATATTACTGATATTGTTACCAGTTATCAAGCTTTTACAGATCAAGAAGGGTACGCTAAAGTCGCATCTCTTGAAGAGATAGCAAACAATGACTATATCCTTAATATCAATCGCTATGTACTACCTCCCAAAACCGAAAATGACAAAATTGATATTCAGGCAGAAATTATTAAGCTGCGGGAATTAGAAGCTGAACGTGATAAAGCAGAAAGTGATATGAATAGATACCTAAGTGAGTTGGGGGTAAAATTATGAGCCACAATAACCATAACTACCGAGACAAAAATTCACTGCAAAATTGCAGAAACAATAAAATAATTCACAAAAAAACCCAACTAATAAGTTGGGGCATTTCCGACTAAATAATGAAAAATTATTTTTTAAGGTGGTTTTTTATTTAGCACCCATTACCCTTTCTAAAGGGTTAGATATGTATTGAAATGTTGGTTCAGAATTCCAAGGACCACGTTGATCTTTACCATCTCCGTTTGTTGATAAATTATAGTAAAGAGCGACAGTTTCATCGGGTTGGATATTACCAAAAAGAGGTTCAGTTAACTTACCTAACGAATCTAAAGCTTTCATAAACATCTGAGTATGAGCAATTTCTCGCGTTAACAGATGTACTAAAGTTTGTTTAGTTCCTTCATCTGTTGCTAGTTTAATCAATGCTTCATAAGTTTGTCTAGCACCGGCTTCGGCGGCAATATTCGCCCGTAAATCACGGACAACATCACCACCTTCATTCAAATAACTTGCAGTCCAAGTATTTCCCTGACTATCTAAAAAATGAGGGCCAACACCTCGAATGGCAAATAGGGTACTTTTATATGCTTCCGTTTGATCTGTGTTTTTAGTGTGCATTTCAATGAGTTTACCAACCATTTCTAAGTGGCCAAACTCCTCGATAGCAATATCTTGAAGCATATCCTTAATACCAGCATTTTCTACATGAAAAGACTGTACCCAATATTGTAAAGCAGCAGAGAGTTCGCCAGTTGCACCGCCAAATTGTTCTAGAAGCCACTGGGCAAAATGGGGATTTGGTTCATCAACTTTGACGACATGAATTGATTCTTTCTTATGAAAAAACATAATTTTAGTTCCTGCAAACTTCAACTCAAAAAACCAAAATTTATTTCTAATCCTTAGGAAGTTATACCCGACTACTTCTTTGCCATAATCCCCATAAATAAATGGCAATAATTGCACCAATAACTGCTACTATCACCCCAGGAATACTCAAGGATGCAGATGCAAGTTGTAAACTTCCGGTACGGATGAGAGTAAATAAAGTACCACCGATAAAAGCGCCAACAATACCCAATATCATGGTAGATATCATTCCTCCACCTTGATAACCAGGATAGATAGATTTGGCAATTACACCAGCTAATAGTCCTAAAATTATCCAAGTAATAATATTCATTGATTTATTGCCTCGAAAATTAAACTCATGCAATGTCAAATTTATCAAAGCTTAATGTTATTTATTTCTATCTAATGACATAAACTATATAAGTCAAAAGGTATGTAGTTAAATTTTTGAATAAATTCAAACTACATACCAATTCACTACTGCTCGGTTAATAAAATTTAGTTTGGGTTTCCTAGTGTCAACCCAACCTACCATATAACGATTTTTTAGTCTTAACCAAGTAGTATTACATAGCGGGGATTAATTTCAATAGATACTTTTGCATCTGAAGCAATTTGGAAATTACGGGTAATATTTTCCCACAGAAATTCTACTTGATCAAGCTCCAAATAATTTGGTGTACCTCCACCCCAATGAATTTGAAGTACCTTTCTATCACGGTCAATTAAGGCTGAAGTATTTTTGATTTCCTGTTCTAAGTATTCTAGATACGGTATAGGTAATAGGAAATTATTATTTACCAATTACCAATCACCTTATTTTTTACTCTTTAATTGAAACGGGGTGTATTTTCCTCCCAAAGCTTCAACAATAGCGCGGGTATTGGCTACCATCATCTTTATATAAGTATCACCATTACTGCCTTTTGCCCCAATGGAATCAGAATAAAGAGAAGTTGGTGCTAATTTCACCCCTGCTTCTTCGGCGACTGTTTTAATTAAAGCTGGGTTAATTGTCGTTTCAGCAAATATGGCAGGAACACCTATTTTTTTAATTGATTCAACTAATTTTTGCACTGTTTGGGCGCTTGGTTGTTCTTCCGTACTAATGCCAATTAAAGTTCCAGCAATGGCAATTTTATAAGCATTTCCATAATATTGAAAAGCATCATGGGTGGTGATTAATTTTCTTTTATCTGGAGGAATAGTTTGGATTTGTTGACTAATCCAAATATGTAACTGCTGCAATTCATCTACTAGCTTGACGGCATTGTTGGTAAATTTTTCTTTATCCTCTGGTGACAGTTCAATTAAACCGTCTCGAATGGCTTTCACCATAGCTATAACATTTTCTGCACTGCCCCAAACATGAGGATCTGGGACAATTTGCCCTTTACCTTTATCTAATTTTAAAGATTTAACAACTTCCCCCACAGGGATTTTTTTGACTTTCCCTCCAGCAGCATTCATTAACTTAATCAGTCCCGGTTCTAAATTGTAACCGTTATACAAAATCAAGTTAGCTTTTTCCAAAACTCGACTATCTGCGGGTACAGGTTCATACATATGAGGATCTGCACCTGGTTTGAGAATACCCGTAATTTGTACTTCTTCCCCGCCAATTTCTTCAGCTAAATCAGCAATAATGGTACTTGTTGCTACGACCTGGGGCTGAGTATTTGTCTGTGGTTGGGAGTTGGAAGTACAACCCATTACAGACAAAGATAACAACATTCCTAGACAAAGGGAATTAAGTATTAGTTTCATTTATTTCAGTGATTACTTCTAATTATATATATTTTCATATTTCTCTCATTTTTATAGTAAACTCAAAAATAAGTATTTTAATTAAGGTTATGCAAAACGTTTCTTTTTACCAAAAATTTAGCCTATCTCCCAAGAATCAAGTAGATATACCTACACAAGCTACTAAACCCATTGATATGAATTCCTTAACAAGTATTAATATTACTCATGTAGGTGTACATTACCGCACACAAGAAGCATTAAGAGATATTAACTGTATAATTAAGCCAGGAAGAATCACAGGAATTTTTGGACCTAATGGTGCGGGTAAAAGTACATTAATGAAAGCCATTTTGGGATTAGTTCCCATGAGTAGTGGTCAAGTTTTATACAAAAATCAGCCTTTAATGCAGCAACTAGAAAAAGTTGCTTATGTGCCACAACGTAGCCAAATTGACTGGAATTATCCCGCTACCGTGTGGGATGTTGTGATGATGGGACGTGTGAAAAAAACAGGTTGGTTACGTAGTTTCTCCACAGTTAGCCGTCAAATTGCTAAACAAGCATTAGAAAGAGTGGGAATAGGAGAATTAAAAAATCGTCCCATTGGTGAACTTTCAGGAGGACAACAACAACGGGTATTTTTAGCGAGGGCGTTAACTCAGGAAGCGGAAATCTTTTGTTTTGATGAACCTTTTGTTGGGATAGATCAAAAAACCCAAGCTATCATTTTTGAAGTCTTTCAAGAACTAGCAAAAAACAATAAAATCGTCTTAGTCGTTAATCATGATTTAGGGGAATCTATCACCCATTTTGATGATTTAATCTTACTAAACGGTGAATTAATCGCCACAGGTTCACGCCAACAGGTTTTAACAGAAGAAAACTTAAATCGTGCTTATAGTGGCAAAGTTATGTACTTTTCCGAGGCAGCATAATAACGGCTAATACCAAATTACAATGAAGGTGCATAGAATAAAAATTCAAGAATAATTGAACGCAGATAAACACAGATAAACGCGGATGAATTAATAGATTTTATAATTCAATACAGTTCAGTTAAGAATTTTTTCTTCTCTTGTCTCTGTGTCCTCTGTGCCTGGAGTGGTTCATTTTAAAAAAAGATTTTTTGGCTTAACTGAACCGTCGTATTTTATAATTCTGTGCAGCATCACATAAAATTGGTATAATATCTTCCTCTCTTCCTTCGTGTTCTTCGTGCCTTCGTGGTTCATTTTCATCTATGCTTCAATCACTAATAGAACCGTTGCAATATGGCTTTATGCAACGTTCATTAATCATCGCCATATTAGTAGGATTATTGTGTGCCATTGTTGGTAGTTATTTAATGGTACAACGCCTGGCATTGCTGGGTGATGCTATTAGTCATTCAGTATTACCAGGACTAGCGATCGCCTTTATGATCGGTGCTAATATCTTTGTCGGGGCGTTTATAGCCGGGGTTTTGAGTACAATGGCCATAGCCGTAATTAAAACCCGATCTCCCATTAAAGAAGATGCAGCAATGGGGATAGTTTTTTCCGCCTTTTTTGCCCTGGGTGTCACCTTAATTACCGTCATTCAAAAAGATAATAAAATTGACTTGAATCACTTTCTTTTTGGTAATATTTTGGGTGTCACTGGGGACGAAGTAAGAGATACAGCTATTATTTCCGCCATTGTTTTAATAGTGATTTTCCTCTTATATAAAGAACTCTTATTTTACACCTTTGATCCTTTAGGCGCGCAAGCTGCTGGTTTACCAGTTAATCGTTTAAACTTCGGTTTAATGTTGTTAATCGCTTTAACAATTGTTGCCAGTATGAAAGCTGTGGGCGTAATTTTGGTATTATCACTGTTAATCACTCCAGGGGCAACTGCTTATTTATTGGTGAAGCGTTTACATGAAGTGATGATTTTAGGGGCGGTAATTGGGGTAATTTCTAGTATTAGCGGAATGTATCTCAGCTACTTTTATAATTTACCATCTGGACCAGCGATTGTGTTAGTAGTTTCGGGTTTATTTACCTTGGCTTTGTTGTTTAGTCCTCGACATGGGATTTTGATATCTAGGAGGATGTTTTGAAGTGATTTTATAAATCAGATAGTTAATATATCTTTAGAGAGTATCGAATTTTTGCAGGGAAGGATTTTTTATTTGACAAAGGTATTAAATACTGTTAAAATACATAAAGTAAAATTATTTTTCAGGTGTATATTTTCGCGCCCACAAGAGATTAAGGAAAAACTCAAATCATTAATTGAGGAAGCATCAACCATAGATCCCCGTTTAGCAATTAGGTTAAATCAGATTAATCGCTGGATTAAAGATGTGAAACCTGGTTCTTTGACTGCTAAAAAGTTTGTCCTCTTTTTTCTGCAACAGATAATTATTGATGCTAGAACTTACTTAGACATCAAAAGTTTAAGCGATGAAGATAAACGACAGCAGTATTATCAGGAAATGAACCCTTGTCAGAGATATTGGTATAGTTATCTTTTTCCTAAATGGTTGGAAGAAAAAGATCCTGATTTTGAAACATGGAAAAAAAAAATTAATGGCTGGAGAGTTTGAACAAAGTGATACTCAAGTTTTAACAGCAGTAGCTAAAGAAATTAAGCAGCGTGGGCAGGATTTATGGCAATCTTATATTGCTGATGTAGCTATGGCAACTGATATAATTGTTAGTAATGAATTACAACACCCTTTATGTGTTCAACTTACCAGCTTATCTGATGTCAATTCTCAAAGTAAATTTACTAAATGGGAAAATAAACTGATATATTGGGGAATAGAAAGAGGGTTATTTTTAAGTTATAATCCTGGTATAGATGGATTTATTAAGCAAATAGTTAATGTTTCATTAGAAAATAGTGATAATTTGCCAATAGGAGTGTACTTAAAATTTAATTTATAGTTTTTTACTAGCATTTTAAAGTTTTAGGAGAAAGCGTCATCATGGTAAAAGAAATACAAAGTAAAAAAACAGATAAATTTACACAATACCTAGAACATTTAGAAGCAGGTAGAAAGTTACAGGAAGATTGGATAAATCATGGTATTGATTGTGTGGATTTATACTTTGAAGATATAGATAGTGATTGGTTGGAAACTTGGGGGGATGATAACGATGAACCGGGTTATATTGAGAAAATTACTACTTTCTTAGAAAGTGATGATGTGGTTGCAGTGAAGGTGAGGGAACGTTTACAGGATAAGTCTCTTGATGAAATTATTGATGCTTTAGAATATTGTTTGAGTCAATTAACGGAGAAGGATCGGATTTTTGCAGCTAAGGATTTTTTAGTTGGTGATGTTGTGGTTTCTGGAAGTAGTCGCGCTTCTGGTAATAGTGATATTGATGAGGTTGAGTTGTTGGAGTTAGCGGAAGATTTAATGGAGAGGTTGACGGAGATTTTGGGGTAGTTGAAAATGTTTTTAGTTGACACTATCGCACTATTATAGGTTGAATTGAATGAATAATTATAATAAAAATTTAGCTACTCTTTTACACATTTTACATTTTACAACAATTTGAGGATAGTAACCATAACTTGCAGTTAACGAGAAATATTTTGCAAGAAAATCTACAAATTTTAGATGATGATTTTCTACCTCAAGAATTTTATAATTGGGTTATGAATAAATTATCTATATCAACACCCATAGAATCACTAGTTATAGCCGTAACTCTTAACTCTTTTAGTATTCTAATTCAGCATTTTCCGTTAGGTAACATATCTAATCTTGTAGATGTGTTTCTTTCTTGTTGCGAAACTAATTTGGATAACCCAGATATAACTGATAATTTATTGACACTTTCTACAGGGTTTTTATATGCTGGTGCGATAAGTGTAATTAGTTCTTTATGGAAGGTTGATGATTTAGCAACTGCGCTATTTTCTATTTTTTACTATCAACAAAGACAAGAGGGTAAAAATCGTCCAGAAGCACTAAAAGCAGCACAAATTAAACTGCGGGAATTAAGAAAAGCAGATTTAGAAGAAATATCCCAAGCAGCAGAAAACCAGCGTCAAAAAGCTAGAAATCAGAAAAAACAATATCCGCTTAATTCAGAAGAGTATTTAGAGTGCGATCGCCAATATAAAAAATATGCAAAAATATCAATAGCAATTGATAAAATCCAAAAATCAAAAGGTGAATTTCCCTTTGCAAATCCCCGTTATTGGTCTGCATTTATTGCTCAGGGTTTAGGGTAAAATAATGAGGAAACTAAGATCGGAAAAGAAAAGCTGCAATTATCAAATATTACTCTTAAACCGTTCCTTTGCCCCTGTAAAAGCTTCTTGCATCACTGCTTGAATTTTTTGAGGATCGGGTTTTTTCCCACCCATTAAATCGCCGAAATAGACACAAGCAGCTTCACCTAAAGCCCATGTATAAGCCCCTGCCCAAGATGCGGCAATGACACTACCAAAACCAGGAATAAATTTAATTAACTCCCGTGCTACCGCTTGGGCGACAAAACCACCGGCGATCGCGCTGACAATACCTCCAGCTTGAGATGGTGTTACAGTTTGTCCATATAATTTACCTAATAATCCCACCATTGATACTTGCAATGCTGTTAAAACAGGCATAGTAGCAAAAGGTAAAGGAACTGCGGCTAAAGTAGCGGCCATGATAGAAAAAGGTAAAATATAACGTCTACCAGCATCCCGATAAATATTACCTAATTTCTCTCCTGCTTGTTTATCTAATAGTTGATAAATCGTTTTTGATTCTGCTTCTGGTAAGAGTTGGGCTAAATTATCGCGCAGGGCTTCTAAACCGTAAAATACAGGACTATAACCATCTTCTTCTAAAGTAAAATCAATTAAAACTGCACTATTATATAAACCCGCAAAATTATTCTGAATAGCGATAAATGCCCGATCTAATTCTGTCACATCTGGAGGATATTCAGGATGATTAATCATTTCTGGAGGATAAACTTCATGTACACAAGTTACCACCAATAAACAAGGAATATTTGGATATTGGTGACGTAATTTTTGAGCAATTTGTCGTAAAGTATCAGTGGCAAAATCATTAATTTTGACAGTGAGAATTAAAACCCTCGCTTTATTTGTTTCCTGTTGTAATTCACTGATTAATTCCTGAATAATAACTTCAGTATCTTGACTAACATCTCCTAAACCGACTGTATCTGTAAAAATCAGCAATGGTAAATCATTAGCAGGATAGGCGTAACGTTCCGTATGTTGGGTATGAGGACGAAAACCCTGGCCAATAATTTCCGCAGACACCCCAGTCAAACCCCTGACAATAGAACTTTTACCCGCTTGGGGTTTTCCTAATAACAAAGCTTCTGTAGTTGGTAACTGTGCGCGAATAGTTTCGAGAATTTCCGCAACTTGAGTATCACTAACACTAAACCATTGTCCTACAGTTTGTGTTACTTGTTCTAATGGCAAAATTTGGGTTAATTTATCGGTAGCTTGATTAAAAACTCCAGTTATCTTTTTTTTCCAGGAATTATTATTATCTTGTTCAGTCATAAACTGCAATCCCTACAATTTGATAGAGAATATTATTAGGAACTATATGTATAATAACGTTGATTTTATCGAAACGCTCCAAGCGCAGAGAACACAGAGGTAAAAACCCAATATTTTCTAGATGCTATTAGGTTGCACTTTGTTTAACCTAACCTACATTTTTCTAAATATTTCTTCCCATTTCTAAAATCCTACTTCCGACTGATTCTATTACAGGAGTTACTGATAAACGATTACCTTTTTTTACTACTAATAATTCATCACCGCTAAACTTTGCTTTCAGTGTTGATAGGGAAAGAGGATTAGTAAATACTTCTACAAATTCGACTCTTACAGTTTGCCAACGGGGAGATTTAGGAGTAGATTTATCATCATAGTATCTACTATTAATATCAAATTGTGTAGGGTCGGTAATACCTGATTCCACAATTCGCATTAAGCCAAAAATACCCGGAGGTTCAGTATTAGAATGATAGAAAAAAGCTAAATCTCCTACTTGCATTTGTCGTAAAAAATTCCGTGCCTGATAATTACGCACACCATCCCAAATAGTCTCACCTTGCTGTTGTAAGTCAGTAATACTATAAACTGATGGTTCTGACTTCATTAACCAATAATTAATTGTATTCATCTAATACCATTTCTTTGTAAAGGATTATGTGCATCTTCATAGAAAATTGGTATAAATATTAATCCCCTAATTACCCAAACCTAACCTCTTCTCTCTGTGTTCTCTGTGTTCTCTGTGTTCTCTGTGGTTCGATAAATGCAAAATATAGCAAACCACAGACAGATACACAAAAACTAACTTGCGGCTAAATTACCCCAAGCAATGTAAGGTAATTTTGCGGCTGTTGCTTTTACCTGTGGTGCATTTGCTACTAACTGTCCGCAAGCGTCCCAAGTTCCAGACACAAAGGCAGTTCTTGTCCCTTCACTCATGACAACTGATACAGTGAAATCACCAATTTGTACTTGCAATTTTTCCAAAGTTATGGTGATGACTTCTTGGGGGTTAGTAATGACTAATTCTTGCAGTTGCTTAACTATTTCACTAGGCGCAGTTACGCATGGTATTCCCATAGCAACGCAGTTACCAAAGAAGATTTCCGCGAAGCTTTCACCAATGAGGGCTTTAATTCCCCATTTAGCTAATGCCTGGGGTGCGTGTTCCCGTGATGAACCACAGCCAAAGTTGCGGTTAGCTATGAGGATTTTCGCGCCTTGGTAATGGATTTGATCAAATGGGTGTTCACCGTTTAAGGCTTTTCTATCATCAATAAACACTGCTTCTCCTAAGCCATCAAAGGTGACAGCTTTTAAGTAGCGGGCGGGGATAATTCGGTCTGTGTCTATGTCGTTACCGATGAGGGGAACGGCATTACCGGATATTTGTTTTACTTCACTGACCATTGGTAATTGGTAATTGGTAATTGAAAAAACTCTTTTCTGTCACCTAGAGTAGTTCGCGCACGTCGGCGACTTCGCCTTTGATGGCTGCTGTGGCTACCATGGCGGGACTCATGAGTAAGGTACGACCGGAGGATGATCCTTGTCTACCTTTGAAGTTACGGTTGGAGGAGGAGGCGCTAATTTGTCTGCCCTGGAGTTTGTCGGGGTTCATGGCTAAACACATGGAACACCCTGGTTCACGCCATTCAAAGCCGGCAGCAATGAAGATTTGATCTAGTCCTTCGGCTTCGGCTTCTTTTTTGACTCTTTCTGAACCGGGAACAACAAAGGCTTTTACTCCTGCTGCAACTTGGCGACCTTGGGCGATTTTGGCGGCTTCTCTCAGGTCGCTGATGCGTCCGTTGGTGCAGCTACCAATGAAGCAGACATCAATTTTTGTGCCTTGGATGGGTTGACCGGGATATAAGTCCATGTAGCGATAGGCTTCCTCGGCGATGAAGCGGTCTTCTTCTAGGAGTTCGGCGGCTGTGGGGACTTTTTCATCCACCCCAATTCCTTGACCTGGTGTAATTCCCCATGTAATTGTGGGAGGAATATCTTCGGCATTAAAGATTACTACATCATCATATTCAGCATCAGCATGACTACTGAGGGAGTCCCACCATGTAACTGCTTTTTCCCAGTCTGCATCTTTGGGGGCAAAGTCTCTATTTTTCAGGTAGTCGTAAGTGATTTGATCGGGGTTGATGTATCCGCATCGCGCCCCCCCTTCTATGGCCATGTTACAAACGGTCATCCGTTCTTCCATGTTCATTTGGGTAAAGGTTGTACCAGCAAATTCGTAAGCGTAGCCTACGCCACCTTTTACGCCTAGTGTACGGATGATGTGTAATATTACGTCTTTGGCATAAACTCCGGGTTTTAAGTTGCCGTTAACTTCGATTTTGCGGACTTTAAGTTTAGATAATGCTAGGGTTTGGGAGGCAAGAACATCTCTAACTTGGCTTGTACCAATACCAAAAGCGATCGCTCCAAATGCACCATGACTCGATGTATGGCTATCTCCACAAGCGATGGTCATTCCCGGTTGCGTTAGTCCCAATTCGGGGGCGATGACGTGAACTATACCTTGATTTCCTGAACCAATATTGTAAAAAGTTATGTCATTTTCTTGACAACTTTTTTCTAATGCCTGAATCATTTCCTCAGCCATGCTATCCACAAAGGGACGGGCTTGGTTTTCTGTAGGAACGATATGATCAACTGTGGCTATAGTCCGTTGTGGAAATAATACTTTTAAATCCCTCTCCTTGAGCATAGCAAAGGCTTGGGGACTCGTAACTTCATGAATAAGATGTAGTCCAATAAATAGTTGTGTTAATCCTGATGGTAATGTCCCAACGGTGTGTAAGTCCCAAACTTTGTCAAATAAAGTACCCTTGCTCATACGTTAATCTATGTTAAAGGAGTCGGACTCTCGATCATATCAGAGAATGATACTCTGTGGACAAGAAGGAAAAAAGTATTGATCTATTAGTTTTTGCCAATTTTTAATCATGAAAACTAGAACTTATCAAATGCTGGCATCTATCGGCGTTAGTTTTATCACCTTTACTCCTCATATCAGTCTTGCCCAACCAATGGCACAACTTGATAATTGGCAATTTAACCCCAAAACCCAGCAATTAGAAATTAATCTCTCAGCGATCGCCAAACCTGAATATTTTTACCTTCCTCAACCACCACGGCTGGTTCTCGATTTACCTAACACCAAATTAGGTAAAGTTCTCACCCAACAAGAATATGCCGGTGTAGTTCAAAAAATCCGCATTTCCCAATTTAACGCCAATATTACCCGCATAGTTCTTGATCTCTTACCAGGTACTCAAATCCAACCCCAGCAAATACAACTGCAACCCATCTCTCGCCAAAACCCCACACGCTGGGTATTCAAACCTCATATTTCCCCAACTACCGCCAGTCAACTACTCATACCGATTAATACCCTCCCACCGTCCATCAATTTGATTAATAACACCGATCAACCACTGATCACTGTTCCACCTCTCAATAATCAAAACCCCGCCCTCACTCAAAATTCACCCCTTCCCCCCGCCATGCTAACCACACCTCCAAACAAAAGCACAAATCTCCCCAACATTCCCATTATTGAATTTGGTCAACCCCTACCCATGCAAAAATGAGGAAGGCCGAGGGGCTGAAGGTAGAAAGTAGAAGGCCGTTTTTGTTATGGGGAATTTATACGCATATCAAGCTTCCCCTTACCTCTTACTCCCCTGATCCTCTGCCTCCTTCCCTATGTCAATAGATTATGATAGGTATTGAAATAGACTTGATATGAAATATGAGTAATACCAGTAATTTTCGTCAAGCTTTCCGGGAAGCGAGAAATAATGAACTCCTCGGACCCAATGTTATCGCTAAAGCCCTGCCTTATGTCGGTGGTGGACTTGTCTTAACAGCATTGGGAACTTATGGTGGTTTGGGAATTATCCGCAACAGCCCCGGCTTATTTTTTCCCACCTTTTTGGGTGCGATCGTTCTCGAATTAATTTTGTTTTTCGTGGCTCAAAATGTCGCCTCTAACGGTAACAAAGCCGTAGCCTTGCCTTTATTGGGTATTTACAGCTTATTATCTGGATATACCCTCAGTGGCTTGGTATTTGTCGCTTTGAGAACCCCAGGAGTTGGGATTCAAGGTATTGGTATTGCTGCCATTAGTTGTGGCATTACCTTCATTGCTGCTCGCAAAATTGGTTCTAACCTTTCCGAAGCAGATGGCATGGCCTTAACAAAAACCTTGAGCTTAGGACTGATAGCTTTATTGGTTGTTTGTCTAGTACAATTTGTTTTTGCTTTGTTTGGTGTTTATACGCCCACTTGGTTAGAAATCGGTATCTCTGGTCTAGGTGTATTTCTCTTTATTGGAGCATCAGTAGTTGATTTTTACATCTTGCCCCGAACTTATCAGGATAATGAGTATCTACCAGCAGCATTATCCATGTATCTCACCTACATCAACCTATTTATCTTTATCCTGCGGTTGCTCATTGCCCTCAATGGCCGTGATTAGGGAATAGACAGGAGGTAAGAAATAATAGGGAATAGGGAATAGGGAATAGGGAATAGGGAATAGGGAATAGGGAATAGGGAATTTTCTCTATTCCCTGTCAATCGGCAACCACATTAAAATCTTTCCGTATCTTGGGGAGTTCCCACCGCCCCAGGTTGAGATAAGAAGAAGTTTTGAGCCGATTCATTTTGATAAATACATCTAATATCTGGCTTTTCACTGTTTAAATCACCGGTGAAGCCAAAGGTATTCAGGCGGTTTTTACATTCCCGTACCTGATCTGATGTGACAAGTTTTTTATTTTCTAAAATTGCCCAGTTATTTTGGCGAATTACACAGCCAGGGCGGATATTAGGCTGGGCGACATAAACATTAAAAGGGTTAAGAGTTACAAACAGTCTGGCATCCATTACCATGGCGCTCGCTCCATACTGGACGCAAATTTCAGGATTTGGCGCTCTGGTGTCAATGAACTCACGGGAAGCTACGTTTGATGAACTTAATGTGGTAGTTGAACTAAAGGCAATACCAATTCCAATTCCCAAAATCAATACTCCTCCTAAAAGGGCAATGGTGGCGAAGTTAAAGATCGGAGATTGGAAAATAGAGGGTTTGGGGTTATTAGTTGGTCTGGTAGTATTATAAGATTTACGTCTCATTTTCGCTTTGTTACCTTCACGCCAAATCGGGAGGGATTGATTTTTTAATTTTTCCCTTATTTAGTTTAGTATATTGTCTCATGAGTCGAATGGACATATCCGACAATTATCGTAGGTTTCACGTTATGCATATTTAATTACCGGAAATGTCTAACGAGTGTATTTTATTAGTGTATTAGCGAATCCCTAAATTACACGCAAACCTAAAATCATTAAATCTCTTTCTACTCCGTCCAAATCTCCAATTTTTGGTAAATTTCCCCAAGTTTGAAACCCAAAACAGGTAAATAACTTTAAACTCGGTTGATTATGAGCAAAAATAAAACCAACTAAAGTCTTTAAACCCAATTTGGGACTTTCCTGAATTGCTTTTGCTAAAAGCTGTTTGCCTAAACCACGTCCTTGAAAATCAGGGGAAATATAAATACTAATTTCTGCTGTGGAATGGTAAGCAGGTCTACCATAAAATGATTGAAAACTCAACCATCCAGCAATTACCCCATTTGTTTCTATCACCCATAGGGGACGCTGGGAGGGTACTCGTCCTCTAAACCATGCTAAACGACTTTCCACGGATACAGGTTCTAAATCGGCTGTAGCCATGCGGCTAGGTACAGCAGCATTGTAAATGGCCACAATGGTGGGTAAGTCAGTTTCTATGGCATGGCGGATATTCATTGGGGGTTTCTGGCCAAAATTCCTGGTAAAATCTTTAAAAATCATACACTGCCGCCGCAAAATTTATGCGCATTTTTAATAAAGATCGATTTATTATCAAACGGTTTACGTAACTATAGGACTCCTATTTGATTTTTGAACAAGCTGTAAGCCCTAAAACCTATATCATCAATGATTGAGTCTCAGTCAGTATATTGAGCAAGATTCAAGTAGGATTCCTATAGCAACTTACGTTAGTATTTTTTATCAAAACCGTACTTTATATAATTCAAATAATTCTCCTAACTGCTTTTTGACTATTTTAGCACCCCCAGCTTTGATGGTTTTTTCCCAAGCTGATGGGCTTTCTAGAAATACTTCTGCACCTAAATAGGTTTCTAAAACTGCCCAATCTTCTACTAAAAGTTGTTGGGAGTTAAGAATATCAAATACAAAATGTCCACCTGGTTTTAATACTCGTTTGACTTCGCCTAAAACAGATTGCCAATATTCTAGGGGGAAATAGCAACTAAATCCTGTAGCTATAACTAAATCAAACTGTTCTGAAGGATAATTCAAATGATGTGCTGCGCCTAATTCTACACCTTTAAATAATTTTGAATTTAATTGTGAACCACGAGAATTTAAAGTATCTTTAGCTATATTACTAATTTCTTGACCATAAAAAAATGCTTGCCAATCTCGCCAAGGATAGATCAAAAAGCTGACTCCACAACCAATATCTAAACAATGCTGGTTTTTTTGCAGTGGGGCAATTTCCCAAAAGGGTGAAACTATTCTCTGACTTAAACTACCATTTTTCCATTCTTTATATATTGGCATTTCTTGAATTTCATCAGGTAATTCAAATTTCTGATTTTCATATTGGCGATTAAAGCGATATGCTACTTGTGCTATTCTTTCTTGCCATTTATCTGCGGAATAGGTCTTATTTTTATAAGGGTTGACGGGTTGATTTTTAGACATTAATATATTTGATACAAGATAGTTCTTCCTTATCGTCTTCATGATAACAGATTTTAAATCTGTTGTCAACCACTTCATGCTCTTTTTTCGCGCTTTTTTCTAGAAGTATTTTGGGGATGATAGGGAAGCACTTTTTTAGTTCAGAGTAATACAGGGGTTTAGCATTGGTAAACCCCTACAATTACAACTCATATTAAACTTTTGCTAATAATGGTGCTGCGGCTAAAAGGGTTTGGGTGTAGGGATGTTGGGGATGGGCAAAAATTTGTTTAGTTTGTCCTAATTCAACTATTTTACCGCCATTCATGACGGCGATGCGATCGCACAAAAATCTTGCTAGCCATAAATCATGGGTAATGAATAAATAGGTTAATTCAAATTCATCTTTTAGTTGCAACATTAAATCTAAAACTTGTGATTGCACACTTGCATCTAACATACTTACAGGTTCATCACATATTATTAATTTAGGACGAGTAATTAAAGCCCGTGCGATAGCAACCCGTTGTTGTTGTCCTCCTGATAAGTCTGAGGGATAACGGTGATAATATATTTCTGCCGGTGTTAATCCCACTTTTTCTAACATCCATAAAACCTGTTCTTCCGCTTTTTCTCTATTAGCTAAGTTGTGAATTAATAAGGGATCACCTATACTTTCTCCGACGGTCATGGCAGGATTTAAACAAGCATGGGGATCTTGAAATATCATTTGGATTTGTCTACGAGAAGAACGGATTTGTTGCCGGGATAAACTGGTTAATTCCTGTCCTAAAAATTCGACTTTTCCCGATGTGGGACTAATTAATTGTAAGATGGTTCTCGAAAGTGTGCTTTTACCACAACCAGACTCTCCCACTAATCCTAATATTTCACCTGGATATAATTCTAAATTAATCCCATCTACAGCTTTAATTGTTTGTCCTTCACCTTTAAATAGCCGTTCAATAAAATTCGGTTCTATGGTATAATATTGCCTGAGTTCGGTAATTTTTAAAATCGGATTTTCTTGACTTACTATTTCCTGTTCTTCCTTTTCCTGTTGAATATGTAAAGCTGCTTTTAATAAAGATTGGGTATATTCATGTTGGGGATGTGCAAATACTGTTTCGGTTTGACCCATTTCTACCATTTTGCCTTGATACATCACACCAATGCGATCGCAATATTCCGCTACAATTGCCAAATCATGGGAAATTAATAATAATCCCATATTATCCTCTGCACACAATCGCGTTAATTCTTGTAAAATTTGAGCAGAAACGGTAACATCTAAGCTAGTCGTAGGTTCATCGGCAACAATTAATTTAGGATTCAGCAGTAAAGCCAGCGCAATAGCAACCCGTTGACGCATTCCTCCGCTAAACTCATGGGGATATTGACTCCAGCGACTTGCAGGAATTTTCACCTTTGCTAAAGTTCCTAAAGCTTTTTCCTTTGCTTGCTGTTTCGATAATTCCGGTGAATGCGCTGCTAAGGTTTCTAAACAATGATCCCCAATTGTCATTAATGGATCTAATCGTGTCATAGGGTCTTGAAAAATCAAAGCTACTACTTCACCACGAAATTTTCGCATCTCAAATGCAGTTAAATCTAATACTGAATCTCCCTGGAAAATTACTTTACCTTCTACACAACTAGAGGCAGGTAACAAACGCATAATCGCCCGTCCAATGGTAGATTTACCACAACCAGACTCTCCCACCAAGCCCATTTTTTCTCCTGGTTGGAGTGTAAAAGATACATTATCAACCGCCCAAGTTATTGTTTCTTCATTGCGTTGGGGATAAGCTACGCGAAGATTTTCTACACTAAATAAGCTTTCACTCATAGTTAATTATATAAAACATAAATTTAGGATAGTTTAACAGAAGATCCCGGACATTTATTTTGATCGGAGCTACTGCCCTTTGTTATTAATTAGACATCTGGTGGTAATTAAATGTGCATAACCACCAAACCCTTGTAGAGACAATTCATGAATTGTCCCTAGGATAATTTTCATCCAGATGTCTATTAATCATCACCTCATCCTGTCCGTTTATTTTGATTTTTCGGTTTTGCTGCGATCGCATAAGTTAGAAGGTAAGAGGTAGGTATACACAGAGAAAGAATTTTATCAATGTCCTCTTGCCTCCTCTTACCTATCTAGTCACACTTTCTGGAATGAGGATATTGTTTAGCAATTGGGGAATTTGAGATGGACTATCAGCGACAGGAATTTTTGCGGACTCAAAAGCCGCTAATTTACTTTCTGCTGTGCCAAAATTACCTGAACGTCCGATAACAGTTGCTAAAGTGCCTGTTTGTTGCCAAGTTTGCACTGTTGGTACGTGTATACCGGCAATATAGGCAATTACAGGTTTATCAATGGCTTCAGTAATGTATTTTGCTGCTACTTCTTCACTTTCTCCACCAGGTTGGCCAATTAAAACTATTGCTTCTGTGGTCTCATCTTCATCGAGAATTTGCAGCCATTGCAGGAATGAAGAACCAACAATAGCATCACTACCAATACTAACACTTATTGACTGTCCTAAACCCATTTTTGTCAGTTCCCAAGCTACCTCATAAGTGAGGGTACTACTACGGCTGACAATGCCTACAGAACCAGGTATATAAAATTCACTGGGTTGAGTGCCAAGGAGAATTTTACCAGGGACGATAATTCCGGGACTATTGGGGCCAATAATTAAAGTTTCACAAGTTTCTGTTTTGCGAAGTAGCTGCACCATATCCAATGGTGGTACACCTGCACTAATAATAATAATTTGTGGGATATTGGCGGCGATCGCTTCTAAAGCTGCATCCAAAACTTGATAAGGTTGAACACAAATAATGGTTGTATCAATTTGTCCAAATTTAGCCACAACCTCCTCGACTAAATTAAATACTGGTAGATTATATATGGTTTGTCCACCAAATCCAGGATTAACACCTGCTACTAAATTCGTCCCATAGGCTTGCATTTGTGCAATATGAGTTGCTGATATAAATTCAAAAAACCCCTGGATTAAAACCTTACTTTCTGGCATTAAGTTCATAACAAATACGAAAATAATAGAATATTTTTAATGGGTAATGGGTAATGGGTAATTGGTAGTTAATCATAACTATTTACTCTTGCCTATTGCCTATTACCTATTGCCTATTGCCTGTTCCTTTTTTTAACTACAGGTAACTTAGATAAACGTACTGCTTGTTTAACTGCCTCATCTAAATTTTCTACAACTATAGGAGATTGATTAGAAGTAGAGAAGTTGGCTAAATATTCTCTGGTATGATTAAATTCTGAACCGGCTAAACGTAGGACTAACTTAGGTAAATGAGCATTTCGTTGATTATGATTATCATTGGTAGCTGATGACTGGGATGCAATTTTGCTACTGTCTAATTGGAGAAAATTGGCAATAATTTCTGAGAGTTGGTTAACTTGAGGAATATTGCCTAAAAAGTTAATCAAAATCACTTTAATATCCTGATCCTCCATTAAAGTTTCTAAACTGCTGATCAGGCGATCGCTAAAGGTAGTCGTCCTAGTATCACTCATAAAAGAATGACGTAAATTAATACATTTACCAGGTTTACCCCCAGCATTAGCAACTGCATCCAATGTTGTTAATACAGAACCTTTGCCATTGCCTAAAATAGCAATTTTCCCCTGCATTTCTAAACTATCGCCATTATCTAACAAGCTATTTTTTTTCTGATTACCATGACAACGATCTATTATTCTTGCCGCCATCTCAGCTATTTCAGGATGACGATTAATAGCTCGTTCATTGACCCTAACTTTACCATTAAGTGCCATGACTTCACCAGCAGAGTTTACACCTAAAGGATGAATCTCTACCAAGTCCAAATCTTTTTGCACAAATAATTGGTATAATTTTTCAATAATATCGCTCACAGATTGGATTAAACCCCCCTGTAAACCCATTTTTACAGCCAGCCTTCTGGCATAAAATGGCGAAAATTCCTGTTCAACCACTACGTGTTGAATTTTTTCCCCTGCTGTTTCCCATTCGATATTTGCTTCTTTAGAACCCAACAAAATAGGACGACAAAGGGTAGTATCTAAAACTACAGCCAGATAAAATTCCTCTTGAGCATCATACTTGGCCTCTGCCAGTATTACCTCTGGCAACTGTCCCCAAATTGGTAGATTAAATATATTCTGTGCAGCAGCGATCGCATCAATTGTAGTTTCTACAATCCTCACTCCACCAACTTTTTCCCTTTCCCCCGCTTGTACTTGGGATTTCAGAACAATGGGGTAATGAATTTTCAACCGTTTTAAATCTGTCGGATGATCTATTCTTTGAGATGGTAAGACAGGAATCCCAATTTTACCGAACCATTCTTTAACTTGATACTCCAATAAATCCATTGAGACACACCTTGTATTGACAAGTCCAACGCACTTTCTTTAATGCTATACCAGAAGGCAAAAGGCAGGAGGTGAAATACTGTTACTGCTTGATAGCGCAGTATGGCGTAAGCCATGTTTTGGTTTTTCAGTTCCTATTTCATTCAACTGCATACTGCTATATCTATTTTTAGCTCGCGTGGTGCATCCATCCAATATCTAATCGCTTTATTGCCAATGAATTGGGTAGTCCGAATTGCATCGTCTATAGCGTTGTATTGATGTTGTTTTCCCTTAACTTTATATTCTAGAACTATCATTGCTTGATTGTTTACGACCTGTAAGTATTATACAATGAATATTTCTACGGAAACAGTAAAAAATATATTGAAAAGCAAGTCAATTAACGTCAATGCAGGATAAATCCTGCCTCTAGTACAGCATGGCGTAAATAAACCAACAATTATAAATCTCCCAAAAGCCTATACTGTGTTCGTTTTGACTTTTGAATGCATGACTTCCGCCCTGCGGTACTAGCCTTCATCCCTTGTCTAAAGCCCAGATGTAACCTCCTGAGTCCGTCATGCCTTCAAGGGTTTTCGACATTTCTCTTATAAAAAAATGGAAGTCTAAATCATTACCCCTTGAGTGTATTTTTCGTGACAAATCTAGCCTTCTAGTAGAAACTGATTCTATATCTCTAGTCTCCCATCTCCGAGCTAAAGTCCCTTTGATAATCAAAACTATATAGAAAGAGTGGCGGTAACGCTTTATGAAAGCAACAATTCAAAAAGAAGATTTACAGCATTTAGGCAATATTTTGCAGGAAAGACTGGTGGCACAAGTGCCGGATAGACAGGAATTCCAGGTTAAATGCGCTATGAAAAATGATGAGTTAATGATTTTAACCGAACATCCATCAGAGGTGATTGTTAATACCCAGCAAGTATTTGAAGTGTTAGAACAAGCACTACAATGGCAATTTAACTACCAAACCGAGCAAGTACAATTGTTCTTGAGAAAAGTAGGAGAAAAACGCCCTTATAGTAGACATACTTTATATTTTCAGATTTCTGCCCCACAGACAGACATGGGCAACAAAACTGAGAATGGATTTGAGATGCCCACTATAGAGGCAGAAAGGGATATAAACTATACCAGCGAAAGAGACACTCTCATTATCCCTGCCGATTCAGAAAACCCACGACCTTCATTTTTAGATATAGAAGAAGAAGCTATTGAGGATTCCTTTGCTTCTAGCTCCTCTACATCTTTCGGTGATTATTCATCAACCGATACAATTTCATCTCTAGATGAGGATGAATCTGAGCCAATTGAGGAAACAGAAGAAAAGTTTGATCCCTTTGCCAATGTTGCAGTTAAATCGAAAAAAAAAGGACTCTCTATATCCTTACCCCCTTTGCCTGTAGTTATTGGTACGGCTGTAGTTATTGCCCTAGTTTCTGGTAGTGCGGCTTTCTTTCTCCATCATGGTTGTGTGATTGGGGAATGTAAAGAATTGCAAACAGGACAGCAATTTAAAAATGAATATCCGCAACAAGTGAAGCGTACCAACTCAGGGGCAGATTTGTTGACACTGCAAAAACAACTAGATCAAGTAGTTGAAGATATACAAAAAATTCCCCAATGGTCTCCCCGTTATCAAGAATCACAGCTATTAGCTAATAGTTTTTCCGAACAGTCAACCAAAATCAAGACGGTGATTACAGCCCTAGAAGCAGCAGAATCGGCACAGAAGACCTCTCAAACACCGCCTAAGAATTTGGATGAGTTACGTAATAGACAAACCCTATGGAGACAGGCTATTTTGTCATTGGAAATAATTAAACCTGATCATGAATTTTATGGTATAGTCAGAACAAATTTACCCACATATCAAAATAGTTTCAAGAGTATTAATCAGCAGTTAACTCAAGAAGAAACATGGCTGCAAAAAATTGCCACTGCCAAAACTGCGGGAGAAGCAGCCACCAAACTGCAAGCTACAGCCAAATCTGCACCAGAATGGCAAAAGGTAGCATCTAATTTCCAAACAGCAATTAATATCTTAAAGGTGATCCCCGTAGATAGTTTAGGAATTGAGGATGCAAGGAAACTATTGGGAGAGTATGAACCAAAAAATGTTGTCGCCCGCGATCGCGCCAAAAAAGAACAAATCGCCGCTACATCCTATCAACAGGCAATCAGAGCCGCTAACCAAGCCAAAGTCTATGATAATCAAAAACAATGGCAAGCCGCAGTTAAATCTTGGGAACAAGCCTTACAAAATGCTAAACAAGTTAGTGAAAATACCTTTTATTTTAATCAAGCTAAATCTCTGGTTGAAACCTATAATGCTTCCCTGCAACAGTCACAGCAACAGTACGAAATCTATGGCGATTTAACCTCAACACGGAATGAACTCAATAACACCTGTAAAAACACCATTAAAATCTGCACCTATACCATCGAAAACCAAGAAATAAAAGTCCGTTTGACACCGGAATATGACCGCCTATTTCAAGCTAATAATCGAGAGATACAAGGTCATTTCCAACGTTTACAAGAAGTACTCAAAGTCATTAGTCAAAATGCTCAAATGCCTGTATATATCTATAATTCCCAAGGACAGGAACGGTATATGCGGAAGCCACTGTAGAGGCAGGGGAGCAGAGAAGAAATTTCTTACTACTGAACTCCTGCCTTCTCATATTCCCAGATGATTTTGTAATGCTTGACGCATTTCCTGTACTGGAACAGAGTCTTGTTGTAACCAGATTTTTAAGGCTGCTGCACCTTGTTGAACTAGCATTTCTAAACCATCAATAATAATTGCTCCTTGTTTTTCGGCTAGGTGCAAAAATTTGGTGGGTTTAGGGATATAAATTAAATCGTAGGCGATAGCATCTCCAGGCAAATAAGCAATTTCTTGAGTACTTAATGGCGATTCTTCTACATTAGGATACATTCCTACAGGAGTAGTATTTACTAATAGGTGAGCTTGGTGAAGTAGGTTTGGTAATTCTGACCATTCATGGACTTGAAATTGATCAGCAAAGGGTGAATTTTGCCAACTCTGAGTAAATGCTTGTAATTTCTGTAAATTCCGCCCAACAACGTGAATTTCTGCGAAACCAAGTTGAATACAACCAGCCACAACTGCCCTTGCTGCACCACCATTGCCTAAAATTACCGCTTTTTTCCGAGTCCAATCTTGATGATAGGTAGTTTGTAAAGGCGCAATAAATCCTTCTACATCCGTATTTGTTCCCACCCATTTATCACCTTGTCTAGTAACAGTATTAACTGCACCGATGGCTTGAGCAACAGGAGAAATTTCGGATAAAAAGGGCAATATTGCTTGTTTATGGGGAATGGTGATACTAAAGCCAACTACACCAATACTAACAAAACCAGCGATCGCTGTTTCTAAATTTTCCGGTGCAATAGGAAAAGGCAAATACACATAATCTAATCCCAGTTTAGTCAATGCTGCATTGTGCATCAGTGGTGACAGAGAATGTGACACAGGATGACCAATGACTCCTAAAAGTTTCGTTTTTCCAGTAATCATCTAAACCTCCAGGAGACCCCCACCAAAACTGTACTCAGTTTGGTGATGGGAGGAATGGAGGGTTAACTGTGAAACGTCCCTTGAGTAATTTTGTGCGCCAGCACAAACAATGAAAGGAACAGTTGAGCAATTAACAAATCTTGGATTTTCCATATTCGTAACCGTCCTTTTTGTGAATTGATTTACAGTATTTGTAAGAGATACCTTGAATCAGTCCAGATATTGTTGAAATATTGAAACTACCACTAGTCCTCACCGCTACTCGTCCAATATATGTCCCAATCTTTTTACCTTTTGTGACAACAGCTTTCACAATGTCTCCAGTTTGAAAACCATTAACAAATTTGAACCTGGGGACATATCTAGAAGGAAAACCATACTTGTCAGTTCGGCAAGATTGTCTAGTGCCGTGACCGTTAGCTGTAATTAGCAATGGCTTAACACCTTTGATATTGAGAATTGGTGTTGATTGACCAACACAAGCGGCATCAATCCAGTGGGTTTTCTCTAGATTTTGCTGACTTCTATTGAACTTTGTTAACCCTCCTGAACCTGTTTCTACAGGTAATCCGGTTGCTTTTAAAACTTCTAGCAATGCCAAGCGAGTTGTGTTTACTGCTGCTGCATCAGCTAGTGATCTTTTAGCTTGCTTCAAGATTTTCTCTAACTTTAAAGGGTCTTTTTTGAGAAAATCTTTGATGTCTTTCGTGCCTTTTTTAGTGTTACATTTTTCACAACTTAAAGCAAGGTTTGTAATTGAATTACTGCCACCCTTGGCTCGTGGATGAATATGCTCTACTTGAAAAGGAACGTCTTTTACTCCACAGTAGGCACATTGTCTGCTCCACTTTTCTAGTAAGTATTCTCTGGTTTCGTAACCAGCTAAAGTTCCCTGTTGATATTCCTTACCTTGAATATTAGGATTAGCCATTAACTGCATATCAAACCTGACTAATTCTTGACTAATAGCCCTAATTGGTGCGAGTTTACGCAATCTTTCAACCCAAGTTTTAATATTCTCAACCCGACTTTGTAAGCTTGGTGCTAACCATCCTTCTGGACGGGTTCTATTCAAGAACCTTGGTTGTCTGTAACGAGTTTTTCTGGCACGTCTAGAATGTCTTAATTGACTCCTAGAAGTTAAAGCATCTCTAATTGCAAAGCCTCTATGTTTTAATTCAGCAGCAAATACAACTTCGCCAGTTGAATCATTAACTAATGCCATTCCTGTGAATTTTGCGCCAGGATCAATCTTTAGTCTTAGTGGCGATACTGGGGAGTCAGGACAGGATTTTTTGAGAATAATTGTGAACGGAAA
>NZ_PGEM01000009.1 GCF_002934005.1 Cuspidothrix issatschenkoi CHARLIE-1
GCTAAACTTATCAATGGAGTAATTGATCAAAGTGAGCAAAAATTTCTTCGTCCCCAGGAAATTGCCGCAGGATATGTAGTTACCTGTGTTAGCTATCCCTTATCTGATTGTGTATTAGAAACCCATCAAGAACAGGTGTTATATAAATCCTCTCTTTACTATAGCAATGGACAATGAGGAAACGTCTAAAGGGTTTTACTTCTGACTCGGTGACTTCTGACTCCTGACTACTGCCATACAACCATAATCAAACTTTTGTGCTGTGGGAATCTTGCTCGCAAAAAGTGTACCTCATACCTTCGCAAACTGCTGTACAGGGTAAGTTTAGGAAACGCTCAAACTTGTCCCATCCTACATTAATAGACTACAGTAAATTTATGCTAGTTGGTGTAACTCTACGTAACCGTTTTAAAATCATTAAAAAACTGGGTAGTGGTGGTTTTGGGGACACTTACCTAGCAGAAGATATAGACTGTAAAAACCATCCTTGTGTAGTTAAGCATTTACAATTAAAACCACCTAACACCGCGGACGCACTACCCATAGCTCAAAGATTATTTGCAACTGAAGCAGAAGTATTATATAAACTAGGGACACATGATCAAATACCTACACTCTATGCTGACTTTGAAGTTAATGGACAATTTTATTTAGTACAAGAATTAATTCGCGGCCATGATTTAACAAAAGAGATTTATCCTGGAAATAAATTAACGGAAGCAGCAGCTAAACAATTATTAATTGATATCCTAGAAATCTTAGCATTTGTCCAACAAAAACAAATTATTCACCGCGACATCAAGCCCCAAAATATCATGCGTCGTCAAGATGGTAAAATTATCTTGATAGATTTTGGTGCAGTTAAAGAAATTACTACCCTCCATGTCACCATTCCTGGACATCAACCCCGTTCAATTACTGCTGGTACTATTGGTTATATGCCTAGTGAACAATTTCAAGGACACCCAAAGTTATCTAGTGATATTTATGCGGTGGGAATGTTAATAATTTACGGAATTACAGGAATACAACCCCATGAGTTACCTGAAGATCCCACCAATGGTGAGATAATTTGGCGAAATCGGGCAGATGTGAGCAATGGTTTTGCTAAGATATTAACGAAAATGGTACGTTATCATTTTAGTGAACGTTATCAGTCTGCTGAGGAAGTATTACGAGCTTTACAACCATCTGTAAAAACTAAACTAGTTCTACACACCCGTCGTAATTTTCTCCAATATGCCGGTTTATTTACTGGTGGTGTTATTGTTTCTGTAATTGGACAAAATTTATTAACAGCAAATAAAGGTAATACCTCAACTTCAAAAATTAACACTTCCCCAAATACCCCAACTCCAGAAATTACAACTTCAGCAAATAACCTGAAAACCTCTACTTTTGAAGTTGTGAAAACTAACTCCCAAGGAAGTATTATCAGCAGAAGCAACCACTCAGCAAATTACTTTGTAGAAGACTTAGGAAATAGTGTCACCTTAGAAATGGTGGAAATACCAGCAGGTACATTTTACATGGGTTCACCGGAAAATGAGAAGGAAAGATTTTCTGTTGAAGGTCCCCAGCATCAAGTTACAGTACCTCGTTTCTTTATGGCTAGATATCCCTTGACACAAGCACAATATTACACTATTACAGGGAGTAACCCTTCTTACTTTAAAGGTGATAAGCGTCCAGTTGAACAAGTCAGTTGGAATGATGCAGTAGCTTTCTGTGAAAAGTTAAGTCAGAAAACAGGAAAAAAATACCGATTACCCAGTGAAGCACAATGGGAGTATGCTTGTCGAGCAGGGGCAACCACACCATTTTATTTTGGTGAAAGTATTACCCCAAATTTGGTAAACTATGACGGTAATTACCCCTACGCTGATGCTCCTAAAGGTCAATATCGCCGACAAACTACAGAAGTAGGTTCTTTTCCCCCTAATGCCTTTGGTTTGTATGATATGCACGGGAATGTATGGGAATGGTGTTTAGATGACTGGCATGAAAATTATATAAACGCGCCTAAAGATGGCAGTGCTTGGATTAGTCGAATCTATGAAAAGGTTCTACGTAGTGGTTCTTGGCGCGACAATTCTGTATTTTGCCGTTCGGCTTATCGTCTCTCTAGTGATGCGGGTTTCTACGTCAGCCATCTCGGTTTTCGTGTTGTGTGTGTTCCTGCGTGAATTTAAATGAGCTTATTTATCGCTAACGGCAATTTGCTTAATTCGCATAATAATTAACTCCCATATTTCTAGAATTTATCAAGGCTTATAGTTTCATGATTCTTCACTGTGTTTCAATCTGTAAATTCTTCCATGTCTCTTGCAAAAACTTACCCCATTTTGCCGCCAGGGGAACTTCCGTAAACGGTACACGAATTGATTTATTAGTCAATAAAAACTCTAATTCAATTTGACGACCTTTTTGGGGTGGATTTTCTATATCTACTGCATTACCATTGACCAAGAAGCGAATTTCTTGAACATCTAATAAAGAAAAAGTTTCTAAATTAATTGGTCCCTTGGTTGTAGGTTTTCCCCAAGTAATATCCTTACCTTTTTGACCTAATACTGCATAAATATCATATTTAGCACGTTCAAATTGTTCTGCCCAAAGACGATAAGCTTCAAGTTTTTGATATTCCTGTGAACCTTGCCACGCTAACCAGAAAAATGCCACTAATAAAGGCAACCATAAAAGACCACGTTCCATAATTATAACTATGATTTGTGTAATTGTGATGATTATTAATCTCAACTATAACCGTTAGGATTAATGTAATTTACGTAAGATCAATTTTACATCATCTGGCATGGAAAAATCATCATCTGCGTTCATCTGCGTTCATCTGCGTTTAATTTCATAAAAAACACCTACTCTAATCTAGATTTTCCCAAAAATACCATCAGATAAGTTATCGTAGTGAACAAACTGACAAAAAGCGGTATCAGTGGATGTCAACCACCCATTACTTCCCTTCGGGTAAGTGAGGGCTTGTAAAAGCCTAGTTGATCAGACTCAGTTCTTGACCGAACTACGTTAGAGGTAAGAGTTAAAGACCTACCAGGGGATGCGTAGCTAGTTCCCTGCTCTAGAACTTAAAAGTTAAACAGGCTTAAGGGTTAAACCAGTGCTTTTAAGATAGTTACCGACCTCTAACATTGTCAAAGCTAACATTACCCCAGAAATGGGAGGCTCTTCGGAGCAAAATATTCTGTCCACAGTATTTGTTTTACACACTCAAAAAAGACCACTCTTTCCTAATTAATCCGGTAAATCAATTCACAAAGACCGTTACGAATATGGAAAATCAAAGATTTGTTAATTGCTCAACTGTCCCTTTTATTGTTTGTGCTGGCGCACAAAATTACTCCGGGGACGTTTCACAATTAACCCTCCATTCCTCCCATCACCAAACTGAGTACAGTTTTGGTGGGGTTCTCCTGGAGGTTTAGATGAAAAAACTTATATTATTGTGCTTGTTTGTCATCGGACTGACTGCTGCAGTGTGGGGGTTTCTGAATTTCCAAGGACTAGCAGCTAAAGGTGAGTTTGAGACAATTTTGCTCGATTTTCGGGAAGATGTAGCAGAAAACGTCATTCAGGAGAACTTACAAGCGATCGCTCAACAATATCATGTTACTCCCCAACTAGATAATAAATATTCGGCGGCGGATCATGTTTATATTATCAAAGGCGGTGCCTCTGGCGAGCGAAGCTATCGCCAACGACTGACAGAGTTAAGGAAATCTCCCCTTGCTAAAGCCACAGAATTTATTGAACCCAATTACATTTATAAAATTGTCCCCCAAGGGAAACCCACTTGGTTAGGTGAACTATTAGCACCCCAAAATGAAGAACCCAATGCGTCGTTAACTGGCCCAAATGATCAGTATTATAGCAAACAGTGGAATTTGCACAAAATCGGTATAGAAGCAGCATGGAATCGCACTAAAGGCAGTGGTATCACCGTTGCTGTCATTGATACTGGTATTACCAAAGTCCGAGATTTACATGAAACCAAGTTTGTCAAAGGCTATGATTTTGTCAACGATACAGAAGTAGCCAAAGACGATAACGGCCATGGAACTCACGTCGCTGGTACAGTTGCCCAAGCTACCAACAACGCCTATGGTGTGGCAGGGGTTGCCTATGAAGCTAACCTCATGCCTTTAAAAGTGTTAAATGCTGACGGTGCAGGAACAGTAGCCGATATTGCCGAAGCTATCAAATTTGCGGCTGATAATGGTGCAGACATCATTAACATGAGTTTAGGTGGTGGTGGTGCAAGCCAACTTATGCAAGATGCTATTAATTACGCCTATAAAAAAGGTGTAACAATCATAGCTGCTGCCGGGAATGAAAACACCAACGGCGTTAGCTACCCCGCCCGTTATGATCATGTTGTCGGCGTTTCGGCTTTTGGTCCAGACGGAGAAAGAGCATCCTATTCTAACTATGGTGCAGGTGTGGATATTTCCGCCCCTGGTGGCAGTGAAAGCGGGGCTATTCTCCAAGAAACTATTAACGAAGATGGGGAAGGTGTATTTCTCGGACTCCAAGGAACAAGTATGGCTTCTCCCCACGTTGCGGGTGTAGCAGCCTTAGTCAAAGCCTTGGGAATTAAAGAACCCGACGAAATTTTACAGGTTTTGCAACAGTCAGCCAGAGTCATTCAAGAGGACGGTTTAAACTATTATGGGGCGGGACAACTCAACGCCGAAGCGGCGGTTAAATTAGCCAGCGATGGTATCATTAGTGTTCCTGACTTTTTCCGGTGGTTGCGAGAAAACGGCTATCTTAATCCTGGCTTTTGGATAGATGGCGGGGCGATCGCTTTGGTTCCGAAAATATTAATGGTGATCGGTTCTTATCTCCTAGCTTGGTTCTTACGGGTTTACTTCCCCTTTGCTTGGAGTTGGTCATTATCCGGCGGTTTAATTTTCGGTAGTTCCGGTTTATTCTTCCTCAAAGGCATCTACATCTATGATCTTCCCCAATGGCCTTTGCGACTTTTAGGCAGTTCTATCGGTGAAATCGGTAACACTTTACAGGGAACAGACCCATTAAATCCCCTTTTTGCTAGTGTTTTAATTCCCTTTGTTTTAATATCTTTATTGTTAGGACATCCTAGTTGGAAATGGTTTGCCATTGGTTCAAGTTTAGGGATGTCAGCTTTCCTCACAATTAGCGCGATTTACGACCCCGCTATTTGGGGTTTAGGAAATAGCAACCTATCCCGAATTTTCCTCCTCGTCAACGCTTTACTTTGTTACGGACTAGCCCGGTTATCATTGAAAAATGACAAATAGGTAATTGGTAAATTGCTTCTTCTTACCTATTACCTCTTACGACGTTGCTGAATTGAGATATGAAACTCTTACTCGCTGAGACTCTGCGCCTCTGCGTGAAGTAAAATCATATTCTTAATCAGCAACGCCAATAAAATTAATAAAACTTAACTAAAATGAATATTACAGTAACTGGTACTATCGAACGTCGCAATATTGGTCTTGGTGCTTGGGCTTTTGTCACAGATGAAGGCGTAACTTACGAAATCCCCAAAAGTTCTGATAAAAGCCTACTGAAATCAGGACAAAAAGCCAAAATTACAGGAAAAGTTCGAGAAGATTTGATGACAATAGCCATGATTGGTTCTGTTTTAGAGGTTCATTCCTTTGAAGTGATAACGTAATTCACAATAGATATAGATCCCGGACTTCTCAAAGAAGTCCGGGATCTGATTTTATGGTTTTATAGCCGTAAACAATACCGTTAGGACATAAAGCAAAACTAAAACTTAGACACTGAAAGGCTTTTATGACTGTCACCTGCTAACTGTTCTTTTACCAAAATCGCTAACTTTTGTGCTGCACCACCTTCACCCCTAACACGGCGTAAATTATCTTTTATTGCTGCTAATTTATCTGGATTTTTTAACAAATCTAAAACCATTTCTCCTACTTCTGCTGGTTGCAAATTCCCTACTAATTCCGGCACAATTTCTGATTTTGCCCAAATATTTGGCCAAGCTAATAAACCTTTATTTCTGAGAAACCACCAATTAATTATTTTCGCAAAAGATGTACCTATAAATGGTAGATTGGCTAATAAACCTGGTAAACCATCCCAAGAACGCATTGCATCTAATTGTTGAGTCGGTAATAGTACAATCATGGGTACACCTAAAGCCCCTAACTCTGCCGTATTTGCCCCAACTGTAGTTAAGCAAATATCACATTGTGATAATAAATGATAAGCAGGATTTTCTTGTTTCAATTCCACTTTTAAACCTGTGGAAGTAATTAAATAATTATCTATTAAAGATGCACCTTGAAAACCAAAAGCTTTGGTAAACTGGTTATTTTCAGGATTAGCAAAACTTACTAAAGTTGGTAAATTTAAAGTTGGTGCAACGGGAATAAAAAATTGAATTTCTGGTTTTTGACTATGGATATATTCAGCGATCGCTAACATTAAAGGTACACCTTGAGTTAACTTAGCTGGTTTTGAACCTGGTAAAAGTCCAATTAATGCAGCTTGGGATTTTGAATTTTGAGTTTTAGGCTTTATTTCCTCTGCTGCTGCTTCTAACATTAAATCACCGACAATAGAGAATTTATCAGCATATTCAGGAGAAACATTTTTAGCAACTTCCGATTTCATGATAGCAAACTTATCTATAAAACTATGCCAACGTGCTTCCCATTCTGCATAAACTACAGTTTTATATCCTAATTTTTTGCTAATAATTACTGGAAAAACCTGATCACCACCCAGGAATACCACCACACCTTGATGTCTCCATTCCCAATTTTCGGCGGGTTTTCCCCACAATAAAAATTGCCAAAAATGTTCTGCTGCTTGAACTCTATCAACCTCTGAATAAGATTTAGCTATAGCAGATTCTTTTCCAGTCCCATGAGGACAAGGTGATAAAATAACAGAAATTCTCACTTGAGAAACATCATGTCCTAATTGTTCTCTCAACGCTTTGACAACAGGACGCACCCAAGTTGTCACTTCTCCTGGACCATTGGAAAGAATCAGAATATCTACTGGTGTAGTCATGTAATTATTACCTAATTGGTTATCAAATATGATACTATAGATAGGTTTTGTGTAATATTCAATTAAATCTCTAACAAAAATAAATGACAATGTATAATGGTAATTAGTAGCATAAATGGACAATAGCTTCCTTTCTGTTTCTAAAGGGTATCAGGTAAGCTACAGCCTGATTTACTAATAGCAGAATGTGGAAGCTTTGACAAATCAACCTCATTGGGTAAAGCTGATGTCTAAGGAAAAAAAAGGTAATAAAGAAGCTAAAAAGCCTAAAAAAGATCCCAAGGACAAAAAGGAGAAAAAAGACCCAAACAGATATGATGGTCTAGGTAAGTAACTGCATCTAGAAGGATTGTAGAAAATTCATATAGCAATCCTCAGTAAGATGTGAGGATTTCTGCTCTATTTTTGGGCATTGGTAGAAACTCTCATGTTCCCAACTTTTCAAACAACTTTGTCAACATCACATTAGAAAATACAAAACCATCGGGATCGCTAAAACGTAACCTATCGCCGATAATTTGTACCCAACCTGTTTCTAAATATGGCTGCAAACAGCTTTGAATTTTCTCTACTTGATGGTTGCCAAAAGTTGCCGTTAAGGAATTTATACTCACACCTTCGGCTAACCGTAAACCTAGCATTAAAGTTTCTAACAATACATCCTCCCCAGGAGTAACTAGACAGTCAATGACAGCGCCATTTTTTAACCATTGATAATATTCCTGGGTTTTGCGGGGACGGGTAAAGCGTTTACCATCAATATAACTGGCTGCACCCATGCCAAAACCATAATAGGGGCGATTTTGCCAATAAACTCGATTATGCTGGCATTGATGTCCTGGTTGGGCATAGTTGGAAATTTCGTAATGTTCGTAACCTGCATCAGTTAAGGCTTTTTGCCCCATTTGATACATTTTTACCGTTGTTTCATCTGTGGGTAAAGGATGATCTCCCGGTTTGTAATAACGATTGAAGACTGTTCCCGGTTCAATGGTCAGGTCATAGATGGAAATATGAGTTGGTATGGCTGCAATAGCTTGGTTTAAGGAATTTTGCCACTGTTCCAAGGACTGATGCGGTAAGCCAGAAATTAAGTCTAAACTAAATTCGGGAATCTCGACCTTGTGAATTAACTCTACAGCTGTAAAAATATCTACAAGTGAATGCGATCGCCCCGCAGCTTTTAACAATTCTTCTTGGAAGGCTTGAACACCCAAACTGACGCGATTTACTCCTAAGTTGCGATAACCAGTTATATGTGCCAAATCAAACGTTCCTGGGTCAATTTCCATAGAAATTTCCACCCTAGAAGCAATGCCAAATCGCTGTTCTAAGGTTGTTAATATACATTGCAACTGTTCTGGGGATAATAGGGAAGGAGTACCACCACCAAAAAAAATTGTTTCTAAAGGTTGATCATAAATTGGTGCAATTCTGATTTCTTGACATAAAACCTTAACATATTCGGCAATTGTCCCAGAATTTTCACCCCGTGAGCTATCGCCCACCACAAAAACCGGAAAATCGCAATAAAAACACCGTCGCCGACAAAAGGGAATATGCACGTAAGCAGAACGGGGAACTCCCCAACCAATATCTTGTTGACTCATGCCTAGAAATAGTTAATTTAAGTTGACTGTTAAAAATAATGAACATGAGGAGTTTATTTACAAATTTTTATCCTTTTTCCCTAAAAATAATATGTGGTCAAAGCCCTTTGGCTATAATGTTTGCATATTCTGTCTGCCCAAGCAGCTAATATTATTCCATGATCAAAAAGGAGCTAATCAAGCATACTTTACTTCATCACATAAATACCGTTGTAGGAACACAACATAACCATGCTGGATGTCATTATTATTCTCTCATTCATTTTGGCAGCATCGGGGATAGGTTATTTCAGCACCGACTTACTCCCCCCAGGTACTCTTAATGGAGTCAGCGACTTAGAGGCATTACGCTTAGTTTTCGCCGTTTTTGCCGCCATTATCGGTGGTGCAGTGGGGCTAAGTTTCCAGACTACATACCGCCGTCTAGAATCACAAGTCCGGGAAATGCCCCTAGAAGTCATTTTAACCCGTGCCATTGGCTTAGTAATTGGGCTATTACTCGCCAATTTAATGTTAGCCCCGCTATTTTTATTACCCATTCCCCCAGATTTCGGTTTTATTAAACCCCTTGTAGCCGTTGTGGGCAGTATTATCCTCTCTGTCACGGGTATGAACTTAGCAGACACCCACGGACGGGGTTTGTTAAGATTAATCAACCCCAATACTGTGGAAAGTATGGTAGTGGAAGGAACTCTCAAACCTGCCAACACCAAAGTTTTAGATACTAGCTGTATTATAGATGGCCGAATTGAAACATTACTAGAAACAGGATTTTTAGAAGGGTTAATTCTTGTCCCCCAATTTGTTTTGCAAGAGTTACAACAAGTTGCTGATGCTAGTAAAGACCAAAAACGGGTAAGAGGGAGAAGAGGACTAGAAATTCTCAACCGCATTCGAGAAAATTACCCCGAAAGGATTTTAATTAATCCTGTAGAGTATGAAGATACTGCCACCGTTGATGCTAAATTAGTCCGTTTTGCTCAAGAAATCAATGGTACATTATTAACAAATGATTACAACCTATCCAAAGTTGCTAGTGTGCAAAAAGTCCCCGTTTTAAACGTTCACGACTTAGTAAATGCAGTTCGTCCTACCTATTTACCTGGTGATAATCTCGACTTGAAAATTCTCAAAGAAGGGAAAGAACCAAGTCAGGGAATTGGCTATTTAGATGATGGCACAATGGTAGTAGTAGAAGAAGGTAGTCCTTATGTTGGTGGGGAATTGCGCGTTGTAGTCACCAGTGCATTACAAACCTCAGCCGGCAGAATGATTTTTGCCAAACCCCAAGCTTCCGCATTAGCGTAAGGAATATGCTGGGAAAAACTAGAGGCAAACTATACAATCGGTGTAGGGAAACTGCACCGATTTTGTATATGTATAGTTAGCGCTTAATTAGGACAGTTAATGATATACAGCAGTTTGCGAAGGTATGAGGTACACATTTTGCGGGCAAGATGCCCGCACCACAAAAGTTTGATTATGGTTGTACCTCATTTGAATGAAATATGCTGTAATTGTCTTGGTTGTTGGCATTTGATGTTAATAAAAAAATGACACAGGAACTAATAGACCTCAGAAACAGTATTTTAGAACAGCATTATACAGATGCTTTGGCTATTGTAGATGAGTTAGAGGGGATGAGTAAAAAAGCAATTATTGGACAGATTAAATCTTTTTTAAAGGACTTACGCAAAATAGAACGAAAGTAGGGGTAATACCCTTCGGAAAGCAAGCTACATGAATTACCCCTACGAAATAATCAGGGTTGCAGTTACATCTTGCGTAAGTCCTAATTTAATTAAAAATCAAATGATTTATTCAAAGGATAAAAATATGCAAATTACGATTTCCATTCCTGAAGATATTGGTAATCAATTACAGCAGAACTGGGAAAACCTACCACAAAAAGTTTTAGAATCGTTAGCAATAGAAGCTTATAGAAATAGAATCATGAATGTTGTACAAATTCAACAATTACTCAAGTTTTCTTCATTGTCAGAAACTGAACA
>NZ_PGEM01000080.1:0-2684 GCF_002934005.1 Cuspidothrix issatschenkoi CHARLIE-1
TTTAGACCGGGGAGTGTCAAACCCTTACTCCTTTCAGTCGTGGGCAGAGAGACATTCCTCCCGCGCTCTGCCTTTCGCGGTAAATATACATAAAAATACATAAATTTACATCTTTGCTAACTGTAAAAATCTGACTAATATAAAGTAATATTACAATCCTTGGAAAAATATTGAGAAATCGTTGCTAGGGCAAACATAGATTTAAGGTAAAGCTATAAAAGATAATTGAGGGCTATGAATTAAAATGAACAACAATAATATTCAAAACTATCGCTTTGTGTGTACCCTGACTTTTGGAGATATCTACGGTCAAATTATTGTTTGGTTAATCACGATTACTATTAGCTTGGCATCAGCATTAGCATTAATGGGTGCTAAAAGACCAGTATACGCTTTAGCTACAGTTGGTCTGGTCGTTTTCTTATCCCTGCCTTTCTTACTGTTTGCTTTTGTGACTACGTTATTAAATCATATTGAACTCAATGCCATAGCACCGGAGACAAAAACAGAATGATGTCTCAATCAAAGCAAATATAACTTAGCTGAAGGGAATTTTCCTAAATTACCCATTCTCTATTACCCTGTCTTGTAGATCTACGGTGTACACACAAGTCCTCCCTGTATTGGGGGTTAGGGGGCATCAAAACCCTATTAAGCAACTTGATTAGACTTCCGTGTACACTGTAGGTCTTGTAGATGGGGAATTTTTTTATAAGAGACTAGACTAAAAACCCTTGAGTCGTCTAACGGTGAGTCTGTGAATGTAGAATCCCCGCGTCTTTAGACCGGGGAGTGTCAAAATCGGTGATTGATAATGCTAGAACATGATGTAATTATTGTTGGTGGGGGCTTGGCTGGATGTCGGGCTGCGGTGGAAATTGCCCGTATTGACCCCAGTTTAAAGGTAGCGATAGTTGCCAAAACTCATCCAATTCGTTCCCATTCCGTAGCCGCCCAAGGTGGCATGGCGGCATCTTTAAAAAATGTGGATGATACAGATAGCTGGGAAGCTCACGCTTTTGACACTGTTAAGGGATCCGATTATTTGGCTGATCAAGATGCGGTGGCAATTTTAACCCAACAAGCACCGGATGTAGTCATTGATTTAGAACATCTGGGGGTTTTATTCTCCCGTTTACCTGATGGTCGCATTGCTCAACGGGCTTTTGGCGGACATTCCCACAACCGTACTTGTTACGCGGCTGATAAAACTGGTCATGCAATTTTACATGAATTGGTGAATAATTTGCGCCGTTATGGTGTGCAAATTTACGAAGAATGGTATGTGATGCGGTTGATTTTAGAAGATGGTCAAGCTAAGGGTGTGGTGATGTTTCACCTCTTGGATGGCCATATTGAGGTGTTACGGGCAAAGGCTGTCATGTTTGCCACTGGGGGTTATGGGCGCGTTTATAATACCACTTCTAATGATTATGCTTCCACTGGTGATGGTTTGGCGATGACGGCTTTAGCGGGTTTACCATTGCAAGATATGGAATTTGTCCAATTTCATCCTACGGGTTTGTACCCTGTGGGAGTGCTGATTTCCGAGGCTGTGCGCGGTGAAGGGGCGTATTTGATTAACTGCGAAGGCGATCGCTTTATGGCCAATTATGCCCCCAGTCGTATGGAATTAGCCCCTCGTGATATTACCTCACGGGCGATCGCCTATGAAATTCGCGCCGGTCGCGGTGTCAATACCGACGGCAGTGCTAGCGGTCCTTTTGTTTACCTAGATTTACGCCATCTAGGTAAGGAAAAAATCATGAGTCGCGTTCCCTTCTGTTGGGAAGAAGCCCATCGTTTAGTCGGTGTGGACGCTGTAACTCAACCGATGCCTGTTCGTCCCACCATTCACTATTGTATGGGCGGTATACCTGTGAATACTGATGGTCAAGTTCGTAACAGTGCAGATGGTTTAGTTGAAGGTTTTTTTGCTGCTGGAGAAACTGCCTGCGTATCTGTCCACGGAGCAAATCGTCTCGGTAGTAATTCTTTATTAGAATGTGTAGTTTATGGCAAAAGGACGGGAGCAGCGATCGCCCATTATGTCCAAAATCGCCAGTTACCAGCCATAGATGAACTGCATTACATCAAAGCCGCCCAAGAACAAATCCAAACCCTAATTGAACAACCCGGAAAATACCGCATTAATCAAATCCGTCAAGCCTTCCAAGATAACATGACGGAATATTGTGGCGTTTTCCGCACTGAAGAATTAATGCGTCAAGGATTAGATCAAATTACCCAACTAGAACAACAATACTTACAAATATATTTAGATGACAAGGGAACTCACTGGAATACAGAATTAGTTGAAGCCCTAGAACTACAAAGTTTAATGGTCGTCGGACAAACCATTTTAGCTTCCGCCCTCAACCGCCAAGAAAGTCGCGGCGCACACTTTCGAGAAGACTTTTCCCAAAGAGATGATACTAACTTTCTACAACACACAATGGCTTATTATTCCCCAACTGGAATTGATATTCAATATCGTCCTGTCACCATTACTATGTTTGCACCACAAGAAAGGAAGTATTAAGTGAATTAATTTCCTAATCTTTTGCCAATAGTTTTCTGCTAACTAGGGGTTGCTGAAAAAGTTGTCTGTGAGGAGGGGGAACAGGGAATAGGGAACAGGGAACAGTTTCAACTATCTGGATATCCTCAATTTCTCATATCCG
>NZ_PGEM01000080.1:2726-12653 GCF_002934005.1 Cuspidothrix issatschenkoi CHARLIE-1
AGACTCCATTTGCCAAAACCTTGCACTTGCTTGTTCTTAAAATCCGCGAAACCCCTATTAATAAACGGTTATAGCTTTATTCAGCAAACCCTAAATATGTTTATTTAAAACGGTGCTTGCGTCTGGCTGCTACTGCTTTTCGTTTGCGCTTTTCTAAAGGCGTTTCAAAATGGCGACGATATTTGACATCAGCCAATATACCAGCTTTAGAAACTTGGCGTTTAAAACGACGCAAAGCTGAATCTATACCTTCATTTTCTCCTAAAAGTACTTGAGTCATTCCTAGTCTGTCCTTAGTTTATCTATTAACTGCCATTGTCACATTTCCCGTTTTCAGCAAACGGACATTTGAGGGCTAAACTTGCCTGTTTCCTAATGTCTTAGAATCAATGTTCAAGCTGATTCTAACTTTTACATTATCAATTTTATCAAATGCTTCGCTAGGAAGAAACTAGTTACTCTTAGGTGGGAAATTTGGCAATTCTACAGATGCTAAAGATTTGCGTCCTTTCGGTGGTCGTTGTGGATAAATTAATGGTGAAGGTGATTTATGATCAGATGTATTCTCATCGGATGACGGCGATAGAAAATCATTGATTGGTAAATTTGGCTCGACCACAGATACAGGATCTAACCAATAATCTTCATGTTCGAGAGTATGAGTTTGATCTTTAAGAGAACTAGAATTTACTGACAATTCCTGATTTAGCGATAGAGTCAAATCTTCGTGTTGAGGATTTTCAGTAATACCATAGGGATCAATTGTGATGTGCAAATCTGGTGTAATTGTGATTTCTGTTGGTATGTGATCATCAGTTCCAGAGGGTAAAGTTTCTAAAACCTGACTATCTACTGACGGAAGATTGACTTTGGCTGTTTCCTCCTGTGGATTTACTGAAGTAGATGGTGTCTGAAAAAACTTGTGAATAATCCCTTCTAATTGTTCATCCAGAGGTAATAGTTCAAAATTATCTCCTTGGATAGATTCAGTAGTAGATTCACAGACTTCTATGGGTGGGATAGTTGATGCTTCGGGATGATGATCATAGTTGTCCGGGGTTGGTATTGTTAGTTGTACCGAGGAATTGGTTATAGAGTCACTGACTGAATCTGTATCGGCTGACCAAGGGCGAATAGGTTGGGCATGAGGAAACAAAGACCGAGCTTTTCTGGAAAATCTGGTTTGTTTGTGAATGATATCTTGGGGATGATGGATATGATCTTCTAAATTCTCATGATTGGGAATGGGTGTATCTAAACATTTTTCTAAAGCCGCTTTAAATTGTAGCGTTTGACGTTGTTGACGCATCAATCTAGACCGCAACTCACGACAGGTATTTTCAGAATGTAATAGCTGTTCAGACTCTTCCGTGTAATTAGTTTGCAGTAGGGAACATTCTCTTTCTAAATGTGCTAAATGTTGTTGACTAATTTGCAAATGAGATTTATAAGTTTCCAGGGATAGTTCCTGGCGTTGAACTGTTTGTACAGATGTTTCTAAATGCTCATATAGAGCCTTAATTTGCTCCTGGGCGGCGGCGAGTTCTTCAGTTTGTTGGTTAAACATAGACTCAGTAACGCTGGAGCGTGTTTTTTGCCAATGTAAAATTTTTTCTGCCTCAGCTAATTCTGTTTTTAACTGGTCTATTTGAGCATATAGATTATCATTAGCTGTACGTAATTCTGTATTCAACTTTAATAGCTGCTGAAATTCTAGGTTAACCTGTGTTTGTTGAGCAATATCAGGTTCGGCGATCCAGTCCTGTTGGTTAATATCTTCCAATTTTTCCATAACTACGGTTTCATAATGATGATCTGTAGTTGGCTGATAAGGTAGCATGGTCTGAGCCAGACAAGAGGTAAATTTATCACGGTCCTATGGCCATTATTTACAAATTACTAGTACAGCACGGCGTAAATAAAACAACCATTCTCAATCACTAAAAAGCTTACGCCATATTATTTAGGACTTTTGACTTTTGAATGCATGACTTTCGCCTTGCGGTACTAGCCGTTGTCATTTTTACCATTTTATCAAGAAAGCATAGAGGTGTCATGATCTAAATAAAGAAGTAGGGAGTGGGGAACAGGGGAGCGAGGAAGAAATTACCTTCTGCCTCCTAAGGTAGCCATTGGGGATGAAAGCCAAGTAGGGGAAGTTGTTCTGGCTTAATATCAATGTTGCTATTATTGGCGATGGGTAGCAGAGGCATTAACCACAGACTACTACTAGCAATGGGTTGACCATCATCGGTTTTTAAGGTGTTTGGAGGTAGTGGGGTACTGTTATTAGTAATGGGGACTATTTGATCAAATAAGAACCCTAACCCGTCGGGTGCTAAACTGGTTTGCACATTGCGCTGACCAGGAGGCAATAGGAGTATTGGTTTTTGCTGTCCCGTTTTCAAGTCAATGGAGACTAAATAGGGTTGTTCAATGTATTGTTCTTTAGAAACGAGTTGAGTAACCAAGCAGTAAAGACTAGGAGAAGCAGGGTCAAATTCACAGCTAACAATTGAACCAGTAGTTTTAAGTAGTTGTTTTTGCACCCCTTGGTTGGTGACTAAAAATAAATCTCGCGTATAGTCGGTATTAAATTTTACCATCGCCGCTTGTGAACCGTCTCTAGCAAAAGCTTGTACTAAACCAAATTGGGGTAAAAAATCCAGGGGTTTGGTGCTATCACCTTCTAAAGATACAATTGCTGTTCCTTGTCCTTGGGAAACTGCTACGGCTTTACTATCGGGTGTAATTAAGAAATCTCCTCCTGCTTGCCCTTGTAAGCGTTTAGCTATGGGTTTTTCACCATTAGGATCGGCGGTGGTAGATAAGTACCACAGGGCAAAGTCACCGGGGTTATCCCGTTTGCCTCTTTGAATGACAATAGTTTGTCCATCGGCGGACAGGTCAAATTTCAGGTTTTGATATTCTTTGTTATCTAAAATTAGTTCGACTTTGCCAGCAGGTGTTGTTTCTGCTACTATTTGACTAGGAATACCTGTGGTGACTGTATAAAGTTGGGCTGCCAGTAGGTCTGGACTGTTGGCAGGACGCGCCGAGAAGACAATTTTTTCACCATTGGGGAATGGTTCAAAGTCCATCACAGTTAAGTCTTTGGGGGTAAGAACTTTCTTTTGTCCTTGGGTTAAATTGTAAAGTACCAATTGCCCTTGGACTTCTGGATTTGTGCCAATATAAAGAATGACGCGGTTACGGGTGCTGAAAGTCCCTGTAAAAGGCTGCATGAGCCGATTTTTACCTTCGGCTTGGGAATATTTATCTTTGGCTTGTTCTAATTTAATTTGGTAATTTGTGCCGTAGGGGGCGGGTGTGAGGAGGGTATAAGCCATTCTTCTTCCTGCCCAGCTAGGTTTACCAGCTAGGGGTGGATCTATTTTTAAATTCTCCTCTACACTTTTGGTGTCCATGGGACGGCTAAAGGTGAGGGAGAAGGAAAGGTCGTTAGCCCCAATTTGCTGTTTTTCCCAAGTAAAATTACGCACACTAGGTTTAACTGCGTCACCCTGCCAGATCATTAAGCCGATGAGGAGACTTAATAAAAGCATGACGGCGATGGCAATTCTGTCTAATGGTTGAATAAATTGAGAGGATTTGCTCATTTTTGAAACAATTTTAGATTTTAGATTTTAGATTTTAGATTGACTATTTAAAATCTAAAATTCAATGATTTGATGTTCTGACTAATAACTGTAAGGGTTTTTCGGTTGGGGAATTTTTTTGATAGCAGTGGCTTTAATGGTGAGTTGGCGTTTTTCGGTCACGCTTTGGGTTGTCATTTGTCCTTCTATTTCTAACCATGTATCGGGGGGATACTGTTGACGTGATGAAGCCATTTCCACGGGTAAGCCCACTGGATAGGCATCTGCGGCACAACAACTCAGAACAAATCGGGCTAAAAAAATATATTTTTCACCAACGTTAGGGGGATGTATCACAAACCCTTGAACTTTGACTTTTTGCCCTGTATATGCATCTGGTTCGGGATAGACGTTGAGGGTTCTTATCCAGTCCACAAGCGATCGCTCTTCTGGGCGCATGGTAGCCCGAAATGCTTGGGGTTGGCTGCGAGTACCAACTAGTGATTCGGTTACGCCCCGATCTAATGCTGTTTGGCTGGCAAAAACACGGGGTGTAATGGTTAATCCTAAAATTGCGGTGGCCAGGAGGAGGAAACTGCCCCAACCAGGGGGAAATAAACTAATGTGCATCACATTAGGTATTTCAGGACGGCGACGGTGTTGCCAGATTTGTAAGCCTTTAAAAAAAGCGATGATTAATAAAGCTATTCCGGCTAAAATGGCTAACCAAAAGTAATCAGGGTGAATTAACAGGTAAAGTTTACCTGTGATCCAGTATTTCAACATCAAAATACCCCAGGCGGCGATCGCTAGGACATCTAACCAAGGCAGGAGTTGATTGATCCGTTTCGGTTGGGAATTTAACATGAAGGTTATGTAGTGATCATTGATGATAGGGGGAAAGGGGCAGGGGTACAGGGGGGAAAGAATTTTCCCAATTACCAATTACCAATTACCAATTAACGATTACCCATTACCCATTACCTATACCTATATTTCCACCTTTGGAGGATTTGCGTCCTATACCTCACACCCCAGATTCTCAATTGCAAAACTAGTGGGGAGAAAATTCACCTTGATCAACATCAGATCACGTGCAAATTCATCACTAGGGTGAATAAAAGTGTCAATTGTGCGGCTAAGGCAAAGAGATAGATGAGGGCTTTGGGTTTAAAAATTGATAACATTAAACCAATACCTTTAATATCAATCATGGGGCCAAATACTAAGAATGCTAGTAATGAACCACTGGTAAAGGTAGAGGAAAAAGACAGAGCAAAGAAGGAGTCAACTGTAGAGCATATTGATACAACTCCTGCTAATACTAGCATGGCTAGTATTGAGCTAACTGGTCCTGCACCAAGACTGAGAATGATGTCACGGGGAGCTAAAACTTGAATGATGGCAGCGATCGCACTACCTAATACCATTACTCCTCCTAATTCCCGCAATTCTTGGACAATATTATCTAATAGGGAACGCAGTTTCTCTGGCACGGGTTTACTGGCATTGGCAGTTCCATCTATTTCACTGTAATTGTTATCTATGCGTTTGATTATGCCCGGTTTGCCACCGAGAATATATGTTCCTGATTGCAATAAACTGGATGTATTGGTTTGGGTTAGTGTTTGGTAGTTTCTACCACCTTTGGTTTTTGCTGAAGCGGGGGGATTAAATTTAAGATAACGGCCAATTGCTGGTTGCACAAAGGGAACTAAGTCTGGTTGGAAACTGAAGATAAAACCAATAATTGTGGCAATACTTAGGGAAAATACGACTCTTAACACGACTATTTCTGGTTGATCGCGGAATGCAGTCCAGGTTGACCAAATCACAATAGGGTTAATTGTTGGTGCGGCTAATAAAAAACCAATTGCTACTGGTGTGGGTACTCCTTTCATTAATAACCGCCTGGCCACAGGTACATTACCACACTCACACACTGGAAATAAAAAGCCGATCATACTGCCAAATAAAGCCCCTAAAAAGGGATTTGTCGGCATTTTCTCCACTAATTTGCTTTCATCAACAAAGAATAGCAGCAGACTGGAGAAAAATACACCTAGTAGTAAAAAGGGCATGGCCTCAACTAGCAGACTGAGAAATAATGTAAAACCATTGTTCAGTTGATTTATCATGCGTTGCAGTCAACAGCGGTTGGTAGGTTTAGAGTTTTGTTTTGTGATTTGATCTGATAGGGTAGCCTAGATTGAGCTTAATAGGGATCATTGATTAAACCGCTAAAATTAAATTTCATTATCGTGAAGAAATTATAGCAATCTTGCATAATTTGTGAAAAAACCATTTGGCAATACATTTATCGCTTAAGTATAACTGCTAGATAAATAGGTATAGCGGTATACAGTTAAATAAAATACAAACGGTTACTGAGCGATCGCCTGAACTTTTGGCATAAACCATTATCGTACAAACAGCAGATAATATTTAATTTTCCGTAAGAATTCAGGTGAGACGATAAGATCCCCGACTTCTGTGATCAATTTATAATTTATTGTCTCCATAAATAAAAGAAGTCGGGGATCTGGGTATGAACAATTGGTATAGCTGAATACTTACAATTTTCAATCTAAAATAAATGTAGTAACTGAATTTGAAATTTTATCCTTAGTTTGATGTGAGAGGAGTTGTAGGGGTTTAGCAGTGCTAAACCCCTTAGTGAAGTACAAAATTATCTGCGTCTATCTGCCTTTGATATTGCCTTCCCATAAAGACAATTTTCAACGCCAACCTATTTACCTAATATAAGCACTCATTGGTTCTTTGATAAATCGAATGTAAAGATGCCTGAAAGTTGATTTAATGACACGGGGCATGGCAAAATCTATAGGCATGAGGGTTTCAGGTAATTGCCAGTCGGGAATTTGTAGTAAATCTGGTGATAAATTGGGGAAATTGATCTCACTTAATTCAGGACATATTCCTAATCTTTGGGAAACTGCAACGGTGGGAACTTGTGCCGGTGCAACTTTGAGAACTTCTAACATTGCCCGATCTAAAGCAAATACATTTGTTGAAGCTGCCAAAACTTCTAAATTGCGTGGTTCTCCTCCACTTGGTCCATTACCTTCATGTCCAATAATACCATCTAAAATTGTTAAATCTGGATTAATTGTTTTAGCAGTTTCTACTAACATTTCTCCAAATCTGTTGGCATCTTTACCTGCTTCCATGTGCCACCAAGCTTTCATTTTTCCAGGCACACAACCAAAGAGATTTTTTACTCCCAAAGTTAGGGTTAATTGCATATGAGATTTAACCTTGGGGAGATTAATAATCACATCTGCATCCATTACTTCCTTTGATAACAGCAGATGATTAAAATTGTCGTTTACGGTTTGATAACGTTTACCATGAAATTCGACAATGGGGATGTTCAATTCTTCTAAAATAGGTAATAAACCATTAGCTATAGCTACACCTTTGGCACTGCCAAAAGCAGGACTATCTCCTAAAAATGGATTTCCTCCCACTGCAATTACCATTTCGGCAACAGCACGGATTAATTCTGGACGGGTGGTACATTCTTTTGTAGGACGAGAACCTGTGAGAAGATTGGGTTTGAGTAATACGCGATCGCCTGGTTTCACAAAAGCAGCCATTCCTCCTAAAGGTTCTAGCAATGTTTCTAAGGATTCTTTTAAAGCTTCCTGTTCGTAAGATTTAGCCCGAATTAGACTAACTGATGGTTTTGGTGTTTCCATGATGAATAATTGCGTTATGTGAGAATAATATAGACTAAATTCCCCCTAAAGGTTCTAGCGTCAGATACCGGACTTCTTAAAGAAGTCCGGTATCTTGACTCTGGCAATATTTATAAATCAATAAAATCAAGACTTGACAAAACCCAAAGTTTACGTTATGCTCATGTTACGAGTGGAAAAGTGTGCGCCCATATATATAGGCTTTTCCAAAAACAATATTATTATTTTCCTTTTTATCCTGTCAATCCTCAAATCCTGTACTTCGACTCTGTTTCACAAAAGCAGCCATTTCCCCTAAAGGTTCTAGCGTCAGATACCGGACTTCTTGAAGAAGTCCGGTATCTTGACTCTGGCAATATTTACAAATCAATAAAATTGTTTAATAATTGTTTGTGGGGATTTTGGGGATGATTAAGCGACAAAAGGATTAATTGTATTCAGAAATTCTGCTTCTGCTTGTTGAGCATAATATAATAAATCCCAGCGAACTTGTAAATTCATCCAGAAATCAACAGATATACCGAAAAACCTGGATAACCGCAGTGCTAAACTGGGTGTGATATGCTGTTTACCTGCGATTAAATCTACAATTTGCTGTTCTGTAACACCTATAGACTCAGCTATTTTTTGGGGTGTTAAACTCTGATCAATCATAAACTCTTCTAATAACATTTCTCCGGGATGGGTAGGAGGACGATGGGTTGGGATTTTCATAAATGTGATTAAGTAGGTTGGCGTTAAAAATTGTCGTTGGGGCAAGGGAACAGGGAACATAGTTTAGACAATTAACCGTTTCCATGTCAGTTGTTTACTAATTTCATCCCATTTCCACCTTAATAAATGGGCGGCTTGATTGGGGGCAAATTTTGGTAAATTAATAGCTTGTCTAGGTGCATCCGTAGCTAGGCTAATGGCGGTTTCTACATCGCAGATTCCCCATTTTACGAGATTTTGCACTCCTACTAATAGGGGTAAGGTTGTTCCTGCTAAAGTCCCATCTTGTAATCTGGCTGTACCGTTGATAATTTCAATTTGTCGGCTATCCCAAGGATAAATCCCATCAGGTAATCCTAAGGGTGCAAGGGCATCACTGACAAGAAATAAATTTTCACTGGCACGGATCAGAATTTTTAAGATTATGGGGTCAAGGTGCTGACCGTCAGCAATAAAGCCACAGAAAACACGCGGATCGGTCATTGCCGCGCCTAATAAGCCTGGTTCGCGGTGGTGGAGGGGTGGCATCGCGTTAAAGGCGTGGGTGATCATTGTAGCACCTTGAGTAAAGGCTTGTTGTGCTTCTGTGGCGATCGCCTGTGAATGTCCCAAACTGACGGTAATTCCCAAGGAACGCAAATATGGGATCACTTTCCCTGTGCTATCTAATTCTGGTGCGAGGGTGATGACTTTGACAAGGTGGGCATAGTCTCCTAATACCCGTTTAACTTGATCAATAGTTAAGGGAAGAAGATATTCGGCTGGATGCGCGCCCCGTTTATAGTAGTTTAAAAATGGCCCTTCTAAATGGACTCCCAGGATTTGGGCGGAGGTTTCGGCAGTGGAGGTATAATTAGCGAGAATGGCGAGCGATCGCTGAATATTTTCGATAGAGGTGGTAACTAAGGTAGGTAAATAACCATCAACTCCTGCATTCCATAAAAATGAGGATATTTCTACCAACGTTGAGGCGTTTTCTGCTGTTAACTCAGGAAAAGGTAATCCCAGTCCACCATTAATTTGTAAGTCTATACCACCTAAAGAAATCCAATCACCACCTACATCTAAAAGCTGTAAGTCCTGTGGTGTCACTTGTTCCCATGCTGTACTCATGGGTATAACTTTCTCAATTATGCCCTCTTGGTTAACTACAATTCTCTGTAAATCTTGATAACCAGGTACTTTTGCATTGATAATATCTACATTTGCCAGCATGGGTATTACTTTTAGTTGGTTGTCAGTTGTTCGTTGTGAATCTAAAATCTAAAATCTAAAATTATATGAGTCTTGAAGTTGGTATTATCATGGGTAGCGATTCGGATTTACCTACCATGAAAGATGCGATCGCTATTTGTGAAGAATTCGGTATTGTAGTTGAGGTTGCCATTGTCTCTGCCCATCGTACCCCAGAACGGATGGTAGAGTATGCCCAAACTGCACATCAACGCGGTATCAAAGTAATTATCGCCGGTGCTGGTGGTGCGGCTCATCTCCCTGGTATGGTAGCATCCCTGACTCCTTTACCTGTGATTGGTGTTCCCGTCGCTACTCGAAATTTGCAAGGTGTGGATTCTTTATATTCTATAGTACAAATGCCAGCAGGAATACCCGTTGCTACTGTTGCCATTGGTAATGCCAAAAATGCCGGACTTTTGGCTGTGCAAATTCTCGCTACTCACCAACCAGAATTACTCCAAAAAGTTCAAGCTTATCGCCAAAGTCTATGTAATATGGTCATGGAAAAGCAAGCTAAACTAGACCAGCTAGGATATGCAGAATATTTGCAACAATAGATATTGAAGGAGGCAGGAGTTGAAAGGCAAATTTTTCCTTCTGTCTCCTGCCTCCCCCTCAGAGGATGTTTTAAAAGTGGTAAGTAGGTTAGCGTTAAA
>NZ_PGEM01000081.1 GCF_002934005.1 Cuspidothrix issatschenkoi CHARLIE-1
AGGGATAATTCATGTAGCTTGCTTCCCGAAGGGTATTACCCCTACTTTCGAGCTATTTTGCGTAATTACTGTGAAATACCAGGAATTTTTAATTGGTAAATTCTGCCCGCAATTGGTTAACAACTCGATCTAATCCCACAGAATGGGCAGCTTTGAATAATAAGCGATCGCCTGTTTGTATAAATGTTTTTAATCTTGCTACCAAATCAGCATGGGTAGTGAAACATTCGCAAGATATATTATCGGCACTATTAGCAATAATTTCCGCATCTTGACTATCAACTAATACCAATAAACCATCCAGATGCAAATTTTTGACCATTTCTCCAACTTTTTGATGTAGTTCTGGGGATCTTTCTCCTAATTCCTTCATTGCCCCTAAAACGGCAATTTTCCGCTTTCCGGGTGTGTCTGCTAACAACTGCAAAGCCGCTAACATGGCTTCTGGGGCAGCATTATAGGTTTCATCTAAAATCACTACATCATTAGGTAAAGTGAAGCGTTGATTTCTACCTGTGGGCATATTTACTATAATACCAGATTGTAATACTTGCCAATCAATTTCTAATACCTTGGCTACTGCTAAAGCTGCTAAAAAATTAGTAGCATTATGACGACCGGGTAAAGGTAAAGGTAGACGTATTCCCGCAACTTCTACAGTTTCATGATCAGTTAATATTCCTTGAATGTCGCCACCAGAAAGGCCATAACTGATAACTTTACCCTGCCAGAACTTCGCTGCTGTTTCCATTAATAATGGATTATCATAATTAAGAATAGCAATACTATTATTTGGCATAGTTGCTAATAATTCACACTTAGCTTCTGCAATGGCTGCTTCTGAACCAAGTAATTCAATATGTGCCGTTCCTACATTAGTAATTACCCCAATTGTCGGTTTAGCAATTTCTGTCAATTCGGCAATTTGCCCCCTACCCCGCATAGCCATTTCGATGACAGCAAAGTTATTTTGCTTAGTCAATTCTAAAAGGGTTTTGGGGACACCAATTTCATTATTAAAATTCCCGTAGGTTTTATGAACTTTGCCTTTTGTAGCCAAAACTGCGGAAATCAGTTCTTTAGTAGTGGTTTTACCTACTGAACCTGTGATGCCAATGACAGGAATAGCAAAGCTTTCGCGCCACCATTTAGCAATTTGTTGATATGCCTTTAAAGTATCTTTAACTCGTAAAACCGGAAAACCGGGATTTTCGTAATGATGATCAACTATTGCAACTATAGCCCCTTGAGCGATCGCTGTTGGTACAAAATCATGTCCATCAAACTTTTCTCCTCGCAAAGCCAAAAACACTTCCCCTGGTTGTAAAATGCGGGTATCTGTTTGTATCCCAATACCCAACTGAGTTAAGGTAGATACAGATACATTGACAGGTTCGGCTATAAGAACTTCAACCAGTTGAGAGATAGTGATAGAGACTGACATACTGATAAACGATTGGGTATTTTAAAGGTAATAACCTTATCATTTTTTGTGTCACTTTCATTGACTGGAGTTTAGATTAAATGTAAGGATTCAGGTGAGGTGATAAGATCCCCGACTTCTTTGATTGATCATCATATTTATCTACAGTCATTAGTTACCATTGAAATGTAATTTAAGCTACCTTTTTAGTTAATATATAAAAACACTAAAATATCCAATTTTCTTTATATTCTCTTAGCATTTAACACTTGTGCGTAATCCCTCATACATGATATGACTAATAAAAAGATATACGAGCTATAAACAGTAATAACGCAACTATTGGATTTATGCTTGAAGTTTAACTTGCTGACTCTTTATGCAATAATTTTGACACATACTATTTAACGGACTATAGAGTTTGTGACTTTGACAAAAATTACCCCTGGACAACCACTGACTGATACACAGAAAAATGGCTTACAGTTAGTATCCCTATTGGGTGGGGGTAAACGTGATGTAGTGTTGGCCATTGATGTAACGGAAAGTGTCGGTTTAAATGACCAAGGACGTATTCGCCTACGTCAGATAGTTGAAGACAGTCTCAAACCTGGAGATTCTGTTTATGTTGTTCCCTTTGCTCAAAATGTGGTTTTTGATGAGGTTATTTCTGTAGAAAATCCATTAGGAAAACCTATATATTTTAGCAAAAAAAATTCAGAAAATATTAATAAAGTATTAGCAAAAATTCCTTTTAATTATGATCCTAACCGCTATGGTACAGATATTCAAAGAGCAGAGTTAACAGTATATCAAGGTATCGCGCAGATTAATCAAAATCGCCTTGCAAAAAATCAATTAATTAAACCACAGTCTGTTATTTGGATAACTGATGCAACGTTAGGTACTAGGCCAGGAATTACTTCCGAAATTTGGATAGAAACTCCTGCCGATAGTCCTTTTAGAATTGCGACATCACCGGAAAGTCAAGAGAGACAGAATTGGATTAATAGTTTACCTTTACAAGAGCGATCGCTCATCATTAAAAATCAAGATAATAAAGATTATAAACTATCTGTAGTAGACCTTAATCCTACCATTCAAGAATTTTGTACACCAGCCCCCGGAGGTCAAGAAACTTGTTTAGTAAATCCTTATTTACTTAAACAGCTATGGTTTCCCAGTTTAATTTTATTATTATTAATAGCTGCTGGTGTTTGGAGTCTATGTAAATTTGCCAGATTACAGAAAAAATGGAAATTGCGAATTAGATGTGGAGATAATGCAGAAGATGAAGAAAAATTATGCATACTACCAAATAAGAAAGAAATCGCCATAGGTGAAGATAGCCCCAATTCTGTTGACTGTCCAGGAGGAGATATTAGAGGCTATTTACAACGTCAAGGAGAAAAACTTTATTTAGTCCCAACACCAGAAGCAAACATTCAACTAAACAACAAAAAAGTGACATCAAAGACTCTCATAACCAATTCTAGATTTACGCTAAATTGTCCAGATCCACGCCAGCGTGATTATCAAATAAGTGTTAAAGTTGAAAAATAGTATTTAGGGGAAAAACTATGACTCAATCATCTGCAAAAGAAACCCAATCTAGAGGCATTAATCGCACAATTTGTATCGGTTTAGGTGGCACTGGTAGAGATGTATTAATGCGAATTAGACGGTTAATTGTTGACCGTTATGGAGACCTAAATAAGTTACCAATTGTCAGTTTTGTTCACATTGACACAGATAAGGCAGCCACCCAAGTTACAGGAATTAGAACAGGGAGTACCTATCATGGTGTGGATTTAAGTTTTAAAGAAGCTGAAAAAGTCGGTGCTACGATGTCATCAAGAGATGTCACCAGGTTTGTAGAAGAATTAGAACGGAGTTCAGAATATAGTAATTATGGACCTTATGAGCATATTCGGAGATGGTTTCCTCCGCAATTATTGCAAAATATCCCAGCAGTAGAAGAAGGTGCAAAAGGGATTAGACCTGTGGGAAGATTGGCTTTTTTCCACAACTACCGAAAAATTCAAGCAGCCATTGAATCCGCAGAAAAACGCACGAAAGGACATGAATCTTTATTACTACAATCAGGTTTAATTATAGAACCAGGACTAAATATTTTTGTTGTCGGTTCTCTTTGCGGTGGTACAGGAAGCGGAATGTTTTTAGATGTTGGCTATACCCTAAAAAATCTTTATGGTGAAGACGGCGCTCAAATTTTAGGTTATTTAGTAATTAGTCCAGAATTATATGGTAATACGACTAGCATGATTGCTAATACTTATGCTGCATTACAAGAACTGAATTATTATAGTTCTCCTGGGACAAAATTTGAAGCACTTTATGATACTCAAAATGTAGTTTCTGTAATAGAAAAGCGTCCACCATTTAACTACACTTATTTGATAAGTAATCAAGCAACAGCAGAATATTCAATACTTACCCAAGGTAAACTATGTAATGTAATTGCCCATAAGATTGCTTTAGAATTTTCTGGTGAATTAGCAGCCTCTGTGAAAAGAAATAGAGATAATTTACAAGAACATATAACCAAGTATGATGATCATCCACGTCGTAATAGCCAAAACTACTTAACATTTGGACTATCAGCAATTTATTTTCCTCGTGATACTATTATCGAAATTGCTTTAACAAAGGTAGGTTTAGAGTTAGTCAGATTTTGGTTAAATGGTAAAGGTCAAAGTCCAGATCCTATTAACTTACTTGAGCAATTTTTAATTCAATATAGTTGGCATAATGACTTAGGAAAACGAGATGGTTTAACTAATAAATTAGCGGAGTCTGTAGAAGAATCTAATAAGACCTTTAGTAATAGTCTCAAAACTTGGCAAAATAAATTATCCCGGTTAATTGCTGAATGTAGAAACAAGGATGACCGCACTAATATCCGTCAGCAATTAGCAACGGAATTTTATAAACAATTTCGCACAGTGCAACCAGGAGAAACAGAAAGTAGTCGCGGTTATTGGTTGACGAAATTAATACAAGCTACTCCTAAGATTACCAAAGAACTTAGTGGGAATATTGATGATTATGTGATGCAATTACTCACACCAGTAGATCCTAATTTCTCCATTAAAAATACACACAATTGGTTAGATTCTCTTCGACACGAATTACATAAATATCAACGATATTTACAAGAATCAATTACTGATTTTGGAGGCATGAAGCGCTTAGAAGATGTAGAAAGAAAATGGGATAATGCAGAACAAACAATTGAAGATATGGAAAATAAACTAGGTTTTCCCTTTGTTGATTTCAAAAACATTCCATTTCAGGACGAGTGCAAAAAAGTAATGCAAGAAGTTTACAAAATTATCAAGCATAATTTTGAATTAACTGTATTGCAAGAAACTTTGAAAATTGTCAATCAATTACAAAAGCAAGTTCAAGAAAAAGAAAAGCAAATTGCAGCTTTTAGTAGTTTAGTAGAGGACTTAGAAAGTGCTTATGAAAAAGAGGAAAGAGAATTAAAACAATTGAATTTCGACGAAATGAGTGGAGAGGCAATTTTTGATACTGAAGATATAGAACTCTGCTATCAAACAATGATCCCAGAAAATGATAGTCGTCCTCAATTAATATTAGCAAGTTCAGAACTTACTGAAGAAACAGATAGAGGAGCATCTTTAGGATTTTTCCTGAATATGGAACGCACTACTTATTCTCAGATAAAAGAAAAAATTGATCTGAAAGTTAATACTTTATTTGCTTTTCGCGGTAGAAATATTGTTACTTCTGTGATTAAACGATTCATGCAGAAATATTCTTTATCTGCACGTTCAATTCGTTTAAAGCAAATTATCCAGGAATCTCAACCACTTTTACGTTTAGATGTAGAGGATAGGTATTTTGTAGATGATAAGGGCAAAAGCAGTAAATTAATAGGTTACAAGGATACAGAAGAATTAGAAGTGGGACAGTTTAAAAGTTTATTGACACAGGATTTATCTGTACAACAAAGTGACTTACAAGAAATGCAAGCAGATGATGAAATTTTATTTGTGAATGAATACGGTGGGTTTCCTTTGAGATTAATTATTGGTTTGGGAAGAATGAGAAACCCATATTTAAAAGAAAAAAATTCTGGTAAATCTTTTTTGCATAATGATTATCATATATCCTTTCCTGATATTATGCCACCTAGTGCTGGAAAAATGGAAGAAGTGGAAAATATTTTTTATCCTTGTTTAGCATTAGAACTGTTAGCAGAAAACCATGATACTCAAGAATTAGAGTTTCAATATTATGACCATTTTCAGAATAGCTATGATACTGTTTCCTTGAGTGGAATTTGGATAGAATCTTTGGAATATCTAGCTAGTCACCCCAATATGATCGAAGCATTAAAGCAAATTTTGGATAATACAATTTTAGAAATTGAAAATAAGCCAACATTGTGGGAAAATGAATATTTACCCAAATTGCGTCAATTTCCTGATAAGCTGACCAGAATTTCCGAAGATAGTCCTAATTCTCTCTATAAGACAAGAGTATATACAGATACAAGGAATACTAACGATAATACAAGGGAGGGGGTTATAAATCGTTTTTTGAAGAAAATGGAGGCGAAATTCAGAAACACAAATTCAATTTTACCAAGAAACAATACAGGAACTCAAAAATCTATTGTGGGGGAAATAGTTGCTAATTCTTCTGATAATCGCTCAAGACGACGACAAGAATTAGAGCATCTTAAACAAGATTTAGATGAGGGTTTTATGACTTTAGAAGAATACGAACGAGAAAAACAAAGAATTTTTCTCCAATATCCACTATAGTTTTTTATAGGTGGTTCATATCTACCCAATTCTCACAGATTTTTTACACTACTTCTTGCACTACCAAATGTCATTTTTATGCCACCAATACCACTTTACTTAATTCTCATCACTCTCTTTCTGGTTGTTATCCCATCTCTAGTTACTATTTTTCTTCGTATATCTCTTTATCTCCATTTAATAGATTTGACTAAGAAAGTTCAAAGATTAATCAACACAGGATCATCGGGAGTAAAACCGAAAATTATCCAAACGTTAGAAGATAGATTTGAGGAAGCTAGTAAACAATTAGAACAGGTAAATACAGGAGCATTAATAGATCAAATTTATAGTCAGGAAAAAATAAAGGGATTTACCTGTGAAAAAATAGATTATTTATGTCGTATTCTGCCAAATTTACTATTAGCATTTGGGTTACTGGGAACTTTTTTAGGTATCACCATTAATTTAGCAGCACTTAGTCAAACTATTAATCAAAGTAATGCTAATGATGTCAGCAACTTAGTTAGTGAATTAAAAAAACCTCTAGAAGGGATGAGTATTGCTTTCAGTACAAGTTTAATAGGAATTGCTTTGAGTTCTGTATTAACAATATTCAATAGTATATGGAATACTAATTTTGCAAAATATCAATTAATCAGTTCTTTAGAAGATTATCTAGACAATATTTATCTTCCTCAAGTTCAAGGCGATACTCGTCTGGATAAAATAGTTAATAGAATGGTATCCCAGCAGGATGAATTTTTAACAAATTTTGGGGAAACGGTGCGAAAAGCTGTAGAACAATCTATGGGAAAAGTCGCAAAACAAATTGCTGACGGGAATAAAGAAACTACAGATTTAGCTAGACAGGTTTATGAGAAATTTACAGACGCTGCTGGAACTATATCTAGTGCTGCTAATGAGTTCAGAAGTTCAATGTCAGAATTAAATATAACATCTCAGATATTTAAACAGTCTGCTGAAACTTTTAATCAAAGTGAGTTTCCTCTCAAATTATCATTAGCTACTGTAGATTTGAGTAATACACAACAAAAATTTTCTGAGTCAGCTACAAGTTTAGCAGCAACAACGGAATTGATTATAAATGCCTTAATTGAAATAGAAAAATGTAGTCAAACTTTAATTAATTTAGGAGAAGAAATAAACAATACAAATAGAACTTCAATTCAGGTATTAAACTTACATCATAATAACCAAAATCTTCTCACTGAAATTATTCCCCAACTTCAACAAGGAGCTAATAGTTACGAAAAAGCAGTTAATAAACTGGATGATTTAGATCAAAGAGTGAGCGATAAAGTTAATAGTTTTGATAAATTAATTACAACCATTGATCAGTTGTTAAAAACTGTGAAAACATATACAAATGATGTGAATACTACTATTAGTATAGCATCTAATCAAATAGATACTAATAATCAAAAACTGATGGAATTATTAGAGAATAATAATTATCAGCTAATTTCTGAATATCAAAATGTCAGTAATACAATTATTCAAGGAATTGACAGACAAACTGATATCAATAAGAAGGGTTTCGAGGCTAATATTAAAGGTTTGGAGCTATTAATAATCAAGAATCTTGAGGAATATCAACAAAAATTTGATGACACAAATACCGATACATAAAGTGCGTTACGCTGGTGCTAACACACCCTACTTTTTAAGTTGACTAACAAATTTACAAAAATAAAACATTGCAATTATGGCTCGTCGTTCACGCTACACAGAATATAATGAAGACCTAAACGTTTGGCCAGCATTTACAGATTTGATGTCTAATGCGTTTATGATTTTAGTTTTATTTTTATTTCTAACTACTATCATATCACAAATTACTAATAGTCAAAATAAAGATGCACCACCAATTATAGTTATTAGAGATAAAGGTGATTATAGATTTGATTTGGGTAGTGCAGCAATACCGCCAAAAATGCTAAGTTATATTTTCAGGGAAATAGTACCAGCAATAGAAACTACTAGCAACAAATATGGTATTAACGTTGTAGAAATAATTGGACACACAGACGCTACACCTAATGTTAACGTAAGCAGTAATTTAGATGTAAATTTAGAAAAAGTAGTTAGTGGTACATTTCCAGTGACAAAACTTCAATATGGTTCTAATGCTGATTTAGGCTTAATGCGTGCTTTATCAGTTGTGAAAATTTTGCGTAATATTCAAAACAAGCAAGGTAGATTAAAAGGTTTATCATTTCGTGCTTATTCTGCTGCACAATTAATATTGCCAAATGGCAAATTAGCGGAAGTTGCACCTGTCAAAAATCAACAACAGGACGAAACAAGAAGACGAATTGAAATCCGCTTTACCCGCTTGGGAGAAGTGCAAGAAGTTCGATGAAAATTACATTTTCTCTATCAAAATCTGATCCTTCTCCCTTCCCTGTTTAGAAAGTAAAGGTAGTCCGCAGTACCCCTATAGTAGTGGTGTCATTCCTGTTATCTCCTTCAGGATTAAAGAGAATGACCGCACTTGGAGTAATACTGATATTATCACTCATATCATGTCCGGGTAATGACTTACCGTCAAACCACAAATTAAATCTGGTTGCTGAAGTAAAGATTGACACCGATGAAATAACACATCCTCTACTTCTTAGAAAAGTAGGGGATATTGCTGTTCAATTATGAGTTACTTTCACCTCATTCTTGCGTTTTTGATGATTCTTGATGAACAATAGCTAATTTAACTATAAAATTAGATCCTATATATAACTTGCTTTTAACAGATATAGAACCACGGGAATGACTAAGTAACAGTTTAACAATTGTTAAACCTAAACCAGCACCATTATTATCTGTAGATAGTCTCGTTCTGATGCGATAGAAGCGATCAAAGATTTTGGGAATATCACTTTCAGCAATACCAATACCTGTATCACGAATTTCTAATAGAATATAATCCCCTTGTAATTTAGTAGATACCAATACTTGACCACCTGTAGGAGTAAATTTCAGGCTATTATGTATTAAATTGATCATAATTTCTCTCAAACCTCCGCTAACACACCAAACGGATGGTATTTGCTCAGGAATTGTGTAGCTAATCATAATCCCTTTTTCCTGTGCTAATGCTTGGTAGGTGCTGACTACACCAGGAATAATATCTGATATATTCACTGGTTCTAATTTTGTCTGTACTAGGTTGCGTTCTAGTTCTAATAAATGCAATAATCCACTGATCAGAGAATTTTGGCGATCGCATTCCTGATTAACTATTTGTAAATAACGTTCTCGTTGTGGTGCTTTCAGATGTGGGGAGTTTAATAATGATAATGCTGTTTTAATATGTGTTAATGGTGTTCGTAATTCCTGACAAATATTATTTAAATATTCATGGTTTAGATATTCTTGATTATCTATATTTTGATGATTTTGTCTATCTTTTATGATCTTTCTATTCAAGGTTTGTTGATTTATTTCTTCTTGTCGTTGCATTTGTTTTATCCATAAATTATTCATCAGCATAACTGCTGGTGTATGGGGAAAAGTAAAATCAGTATTTATAGTAGGTACATTAGGTGGATTTGCTTTCTTTATCTCATTGATCACCTTCTGAATTATCTCACCATCAAAGGTATTTATAGTTAATAAGGGAGACCTTTTTTCCTGATTTTGATTTTTCTCTTTTTTTGCTACTATTAAACTACAAAACTCCGGGGATAAAATTAGTAAAAAATATTCTTGTTTCAGTTGAAAATCGCTAGATAAAATTATCTTAATATATTGATCGCTAAATTCTTGTTTATTGGTTTGATAATTATAAATATGATGAATATTTAGGGATTCTTGATAACGTTCAATTTCTGAATACCATAGTTTTCCCGATGGTAATTTGACTAACATTGTGGCTATAATTTTTTGCTCAATGAGTAAATCAATATTTGCTCTCACTGTTGAGATAAGTGTGATCGGAGTTAGTAATACTGGTATGGTCAATTTGGAAACATTCAAAGTTAAATTGTAAATTGAAAAATCTTTAATTAAATAATAATTCATGATTTGTAGGATGATTTCAGTAATATTTTACGGATTAAAAAAAGAATTTTATACTTAACACCAAGCGTATTAGCTTATAAATATTTTATATTTATCAAACTGATTTTGCCCTAAATAAAAATATTTTTTGATTTTTTGAAGGTGGGGAAACCCCACCTCTACAAGTTATACCATTTTGGATTTTGGATTGTGAAATTCTTGATATCTTATAGCGGTATGCACTTGAATGAGATACAGAATTTACCTAAAAAACTATACACTCTCATGACTTTCAACTCTGTTCCCTGTTCCCTGTTTCCTGCTATAGCTTTTCATCTTTCCATTTGTCCAATTCATTTTTCAAATTGGTGTTAATTTTGGTTATTTATTCTTTGGTTTAAAGCTGCCCGCGCTTGTTCTCTATCGTCAAAATGGATTTTTTCAGTACCGAGAATTTGATAATCTTCGTGACCTTTACCAGCCAATAATACACCATCCCCAGGTTGAGCCTGTAAAATTGCGGTATGAATTGCCGTAGAGCGATCGCTGATAACCATTGGTTGTACTATATCAGGAATCCCTGCGAGTACGTCCTGTAATATTCTCTTTGGGTCTTCCGTGCGGGGGTTATCTGAAGTCACCACAACTACATCAGCCAGTTCCGCCGCTATTTTACCCATTTTCGGGCGCTTTGTGCGATCGCGATCGCCTCCACAACCAAATACACAAATCATTTTACCCGGTATAAATGGGCGAGCAGCTTTCAATAAATTCTCTAAGCTGTCGGGAGTATGGGCATAATCTACAATCACGCTAATATCTTGTTGTGGACTAATTTGCACCCGTTCCATGCGTCCTGGAACACCAGGAAACCCAGGAATGGCATTTACTACCAATTGCAAATCTAACCCCAAATGGACAACCGCACCCACAGCAGCTAAAAGATTTTCTAAGTTATATTGACCAACTAAAGGCGAGCTAAAAGCGACATTTCCTTTAGGAGTATGTAAAATTCCACTCACACCATTGGGTTGATAACTTAAATTACTCATCCAGAAATCTGCGGTATTATCGTTAACGCTATAACTCCAAACTTGTTCCCGATACAAAGATGCAATTATGCGTTTACCGTAGATATCATCAGAGTTGATAATTGCTTTTCCTTGGAAATAATTAGGACTAAATAACAACGCTTTCGCCCCAAAATAGTCCTCCATATCCTTGTGATAGTCTAAATGGTCTTGGGTGAGGTTAGTAAATACACTCACTTCAAAAGCACAACTTAATACTCTCCCCTGGTCTAAAGCATGAGAACTGACTTCCATTACCGCAGTTTCACATCCAGCATTCATGGCTTCTGCTAATTGCTTTTGTAAATCTACTGCAAAAGGGGTAGTATTCACAGCAGTTTCTGCAAAACCAGGCCAGCGCGTGTAAAGTGTACCTATTAAAGCCGTCGGTAAATTAGCGTGAGTTAAGAAATATTCAATTAGGTGCGTAGTGGTAGTTTTGCCATTTGTCCCCGTCACACCCACCATTTTCAATTTTTGTCCTGGATAACCATAAAAAGCCGCCGCTATTTGGGCGCAAGCTTTAGTCATATTATCGGCACTAATGACCACAGAGTTTGCTGTAGGCGGATTTTTTTGCATTGCTGCTGGGGAAACTATGGCCGCTACAGCACCAGCACCTAAAGCACCCGGCCAAAACTCCCCACCATCTACCCTAGTTCCTGGCATCCCAATAAACAAATCTCCCGCAGTACAGGCATGAGAATTTGTTTTCAATCCCTGAATATCAATATCTGGTATATTTACACACTCAATACCATCTACAGCCGCTAATAATTCCCGCAATTTCATCTAGTGAACCTCGCCACAAGCTTGTCTTGGGCTTATTTAAACATTATTTTTTTATTTATGGGGAGAGATACAACAAAATTCAGAAAACCGTTCTGTTGGTAGAAACAGTAACTCGGAATAGTTTCACTTTTTTATTGGCGGGAAACCCTTTAACTTTGATTATTTTACCACATTCTAGTTCTTCTTCACTCCATATAATTCAATACGTTTATATTTTTCTTTGCCAAAAGTATCATCAACTAAACGATTATCCTTTAAAGGAGAATAATAAATTTTATCTAGACTATCAATATAAAGCATCAGATTGTGTACCGCACCACCGCGCCGAGACTGATTTTGCCAGTTGCATCGCTTTTTATAGTACGAAAATACTATAATATAGCGGTCGCCTGTGCCAGTTGCGTAAGTCCTGTATAGCAATCCTCAACTATTTATGAACAACAAGATCCCCGACTTCTCTAAGAAGTCGGGGATCTGGCTAAATTAAGCAGTTTTCACATAATCACCTAACATTTTTTCCAACCGTTCCACACTGAGACGAGGAGAAGGACGAGGTACAGGTTTTTCCTCACCGTCCTTAGTCACTAAATACAGTACAGGAATTTCATATTGATACGCTGCAAACCAATCATCATGGATGGTAATATCGCGCACTTCTAACTCAAAACTGAGGTTTTTGATTTGTGCTAGTTTTTCCTGTAACCCTTCACAAAGATGACAACCGGGTTTGCTATAGAGAATTAATTGCATAAGTTGGGATTTAATGAAAGTAAACCGTGACTTTTTTCATATTTTTATAGCAGACGTCTGATCAGAATTTAGATTCAGGTATGATAAAACTCACCACATATCAAGACTTTCAACCCTTCTACTATAGCTGTTACCAAAATTGTAACGGTGGAGGATTTATCAATCTGTCCATGAGATAGTGAACAAGTCATACATGATCAACGTACGACTTGATAGACACCGGAAAATCAAAGAGTAATTGAGGCAAAAGAATGAACCTACAGAAATTGAATTCTGTCAACAGCAATTTTCTACAACGACGTTACGGCGTAAGCTTGGGAAGACGTTATGCTTTAGCTGCTGCTAGTGTGATGCTTTTGAGTGTTTTTGGTTTTTATCCGGTAGATAACACTAAGAGTGTTTTATCTAAGTCTGATCTCCAAGGTTCTGATACCAACTTTATATGAAGAACCACAGAATTAAGATATCAATGTAAATTAACCGCAGATAATAATTATTCTATGCTGGATCATACAAAATTGGTATGAGTCAGCAAAAAAGGCTCAAGTAGAAATACTTAAGCCTTGGTTACATCAAATTAATTTGTTGAACTAACAGATTAGTTCAAATAGCTGAACCTGTAAAACTTAGTAACGGTTACGTCCACCGGAGTTACCCCGGTTGCCACCAAAAGAACCTCTATCTTCTTTGGGTTTAGCCTTATTTACTTTCAAGTCTCTTCCCATCCACTCTGCGCCATCAAGAGCTGCAATAGCAGATTCTTCTTCTGCATCTGTACCCATTTCTACGAAACCAAAGCCGCGTAAACGACCTGTTTCACGATCTGTAGGTAACTGAACCCGCTTAACAGAACCATATTCTGCAAACACGGCATTAAGGGTCTCTTCTGTAACGTCGTAAGAAAGATTTCCTACATAAACTGACATAGATTGTCTCCGAAATTATAAATGTGTAGAGATTTAAGTTTCGGAGAAAAGTTTGTAAATGCCAAAAACAAAAAGCTTGTCAATACTAAAAACAAATGCTGTTAACCGAAATAATTCTCACCTCCCATAATGACACACCAAACCATTTTGAAGGAGAAAAAACCAAAAGTGTTACATAAAGTAATATGAGCAAAGATAAATCTGATATTATGTCTGCCTAATCACTTACGATATAGCTGGGATTATCAATCGCGGCTACAAAGACAAAACCCACCTAGGTGGGTTTTATGGTGAAATTAGACTGATTTTTGACTAGATAAATCTGTTGGTGGTCTATCATTACTCCAAGCCCACCAGACAAAACCGCAATGACAATGATAGAATTCTTGCCATTTACGACGATGATCTGCGGTAGTTACGGGCGATCGCCTATTTAACCACACATTAACAGCTTCCCGACTACCAGCGTGGCATTTGGGACAATGAAATTGATGGGCGTGTATGGCTTGATTTATCCATTCTGGCGGATTGGGATCAAAAGCATCCATATAAATATAAACTGTAATTTTATCAGTGACTTCATATACTTAATTATGACTAATAATTGACACTATGGAACCAAATATTGAAATTCGTCGCTTGTTAGATATCATGCCCGCTTCTGGACGGATGATGACGAAAATTGTCAGTAAACCAGAACAACAGCAAGTAATAGATGCTGCTTTTCCCCTACCTTTTAGTCAAGCAAGACCAATATATATTAATTTTGATTTGTGGCGACGTTTAACCAAGCCGCAACGGGATTTACTGCTGTTGCAGATGGTATCCTGGGTAACTGGCGTGAAATGGTTGCAACCGAATATTTATCAAGCTGTGGTGTTGGCTGGGTTGACGGGAGGAATAGTGGAGGCGGTGCAATCTGATGTGGTAGGTATGGTGATAGCTGGGGGACTAACTGGTTTAGCAGCAATGCGAATTTGGCGAATGAATAAGTCCCAGGAGTCAGAATTAAATGCTGATATAGCAGCCATTAGAATCGCCCAAAGAAGGGGTTATTCAGAAACAGAAGCAGCAGAACATTTGTTAACAGCGATTGAAGCAGTAGGGAAAATAGAAGGGCGTTCTGGTTTAAATTTTAGCGAATTAATTCGTTGTCAAAATTTGAAAACGGTTGCCGGTTTATCAACAGTAGGAATACCTGACAATTATCAATAGATTTACAGCGGAGTGACGGAAATTGACATTAGCATTGGGAATGATTGAAGTCTATGGTATACCTACTGCAGTGGAAGCAGCAGACGCAATGTGTAAAGCTGCACAGATTACTTTTATCGGTTATGAAAACACTGATTTAGGACGAATTACGGTACTAATTCGTGGTGACGTGGGAGAGGTAAGTGTGGCAGTTGCGAAGGGATTACTAGCCGTATCAACTGTTAATGGAGGTGAAATACTTTCTTATCATATTATTCCCCGTCCTCACGAAAATTTAGAATATGTTTTACCAATTTATCAAAGCATGAATATTTCCCAATTTAATGCTGATATTCGTTTTCCTCCTCCGTTAAGTAATTGAAATTTATATCCCTCTTCCATGACTCTAGGGAACGCAAAATTTAATACCTTGATTTACAGGAATTCTCATTTTGAAATAGGCGTTGCTGAAACCAAGTATGAATTTAGGTGTAGAGACGTTCTGGCAGAAAGTCTCTACAGGGTTTAGATATCATCAAAACTCATTTTCAGACATCAAATTAGCAACGCCGAAAATGACAATTGCTGGCGGGCAAGACTTGTACTGAGCTTGTCCTTAGCGTAGCGTGGCGTTAGCCATAGTATGCCCACCCCACAATATTTATGATTGAAGCTAACCTACATTAGCAACATAAGGACTGGTCAATTTATCCAATTGCTGAATTAACAAACTGAGGAATAAACCCACATCCGTAACCACACCTACTGATTCTATTGAACCGCGATCGCTCAATTTTGTCACCACTGCTGGGTTAATATCTACACAAACCATCTTCACACCTGCGGGAGTCATATTTCCCACCCCAATAGAATGCAGCATAGAAGACAACATCAGAATCATATCTGCACCTTCAATGATTTTAGAATATTCCTGTTGTGCTAAAATCAGGTTCATTTGGGTATCGGGTAAGGGTCCATCATCCCGAATTGAACCAGCGAGGGAAAAAGGAATGTTATTTTTCACACATTCATACATGATCCCGCTTTTCACAACTCCGGCTTCTACAGCTTTAGCAATGCTACCAAAACGGCGGATAGTATTAATCACTTTCAAATGATGCCGATGTCCACCGCGTACGGCTACACCGCGCTTCATGTCCACACCGAGGGATGTTCCCAGCAGGTTTTGTTCCATGTCATGGACTGCGATCGCATTTCCGCCTAAAAGTCCTTGTACGTAACCTTCCCGAATCAGTCTGGATAAATGCTCACCGCCACCTGTATGAATCACAACTGGTCCAGCAGTGACAACTACTTTACCACCGCTATCCTTGATTTTACGTAATTCCCAAGCCACTTGTTCAACGACTAATTCCACCCGTCTTTCACTGGAAACACCGGAAGACATGAAGCTGAATTCTTGGGAGTTGCGTTGTTCGCGTGATTCAGCTTTGCGGACAGTGCGGATACCTAAAACATCAACAACTACTTTATCGCCGATTTCTAAATCCCGGAGTAGTTTACATTTCGCTACTATGCCATTAGGAGTTTGAGAAATAGCGATCGCTCCATCCATGCGTTGATTTTGCACTTTCAGCCATTCTCCATTTACCCGCACTTCTGTGGGATAAATCGTACTAACATAGAAATCATCAGGAGCAACACCCGCTTGTAAAACTGGTTCTAATTTGGAATCTCGTTCATCTTGGGGTAAATCTACCGCACCCAAATCAATCAACTGAGATATAATCTCTTCCATCACCTCATGGGATGGTGCGGATACCCTGACTTCAGCCGCAGATGTACTTTGACGTTGTTCTCCCAAGTTGAATTTCAGAACTTGGAAACTTCCCCCCATTTCCACAATTAAATCTAAAGCGCGGTTAATCAAACCTGCATCTAGCAAGTGTCCTTCCATGCGGATGACACGACTTTCTACAGATACATTAGCGTGAATTTCCTCGCCTATAGGTTCTGTTACCCGCAAAGTTAAGCATTTAGCCGCACCACCCGCTTTGAGAAATTCCGTTAATGGGGTTTCAATGACTTGGAAACCAACTTCTCCTAACCGTGATTTTAAGCTATCGCTGGCCTTGTTCATAATCACGATGCTTTCAATATTCACCGCATTACAAGCAAAATTAACCGCATCAGCTTCCGCGATAGCAATACGTTTCTCTGGTGCAACGCGCATCTCTATAACCCGATTGGAGTAAGAGTCAAACGCACCGGGATAATAAAGTAAATAACCATTTGTCAACGGACAGAAGCAAGTATCAAGATGATAAAATCTTTCATCCATCAACCGCAGGGAAATGACTTCAATATCTAGCCATTTAGCCAAGTATGGGTGAGAATCTAACTCAGAACGGAAACCGTAACCCGCCCATAACCAACGCCCTTCTCTATCTAAAAGCGCATCTCCTGCACCTTCAAAAGGTAAGTCTTTGGGAAGAGTGTAAACATTAAAACCATTATTTTCAAACCACTGTTGAAAATACGGTTCTTCTCCCTGCCGTTCTTTATGTAAAAAGCGACTCAGAACCACATTTTCACCAAGGATTAAACCCGCATTAGCACTGAATACCATGTCAGGCCAGCCTTTCTCCGGTGCAACTAAATCAACAATGGCGTGATTTTTGATAGCATTGTATAATTTATTCCACTGTTCTACAGCGCGATCGCGTGAGGACTTATGAATATTCCCTTCCATCCAAGGATTAATCACATAATCCACATCATAATGGTCAGGAGCGCACATCAAAAAACGAATTTGGGAAACCATAAAAATTTTACGAACTTCTAAAATGCTACTAATGTCTTCTGGATACAGAGTTTCGGTGTTCTAAATCTGTCAAATCTGCTACTAAATCCCTACTCTTGTCTCTTGCTAGGCTTTACAAGAATATCGTTATTATTCTATTACTGCTAGGGACAATGTGAGCGGTAACGTCACAAAGGTTGTGTTGTAATGTAATATTAACTTGTTAATTGATGGGTGACTCTGATTGTTGGCTGAACTTGCTCTACAATAATTAAATTATGGAGTTTTTTTATTATGCCCCCTACCCTAAAAGCAGTCTATCGTAACGGTACATTCATTTTGGAAACAGCCTGTAATTTACCTGAAGGTTCTGAGGTGGAATTACTCATCCAATCAAGTTCTGTTGTTTCACCTCCCATTTCCGATGTAGAAAGCAAACAACGTTTTCTCAAATCTCTAATTTCACGAATGCAGTAAAATCTGATTCCATTAAATGCACCTCATTTTAAACGGGAGATGCTGCATAAACGCCGTTGATACTAATATCTTAATTTATGCAACGCTCCCCGTGATCCTATCAAACAAAAAAATATTATCAAATTTCTTTACAAGATTGTTTTTTGGATGTATTCCATATTAAGATTGTATCATGACTTTCTTTTTACAAAATGGAGAACATAACTATGTTAGCTAATCATATCTCTCCACCAGAAATCAAAATTCTTAAAGAAGGAGAAGAGGTAATAAATTTATGGCCTATAGATTCAGGCTATCATGTTGTTATCAAGAATCAAAAAGGAGAAGTTTTCGTAATTTCCATAAGTTTAGATGAGAACAAAATGCCCAGAATTAACCAAACTCCTAACTTAGTAATTACTCACATAGATGAGACAAATGTTATGGAAGTTAGTACGGTGAAAGAAACTTCACAAGGAAAAGTAAAAGTAACTACTTTTTAGAAAAATTATCAGGTATTTCATATTCATAAAAGGTGTTAATCATGACTAAACAGTCGGAGAGAAATCGGGCAATTACTGTCAGAATTGATATGTTGACAGAAACGGAACAAGAAGAGATTTCTAGTGGAATAAAAAAACTAAAAAAACAAATTGCTCCAGAGGCAAGAGGAACTATAGTTGAAGGAGATATGAAATCTCTTCCCGCACAGGAATTGAAATTTCTTGATTCCAGTGATAGTGATGAATAACAGCCGATTAATGAGTTAAATTTCATCCCCCCCTTTTCTCTCAATGAAACATCAATCATTTAAAACATTTAGGATAGGGTCAGGACTTACGCAAAATAGAACGAAAGTAGGGGTAATTCATGAATTACCCCTAGGAAATAATCAGGGTTGCAGTTACATCTTGGGTAAGTCCTAAGGGGAATCAATAGTTTTTTAATGCTTAAGAAAATATCAAAATGGGCAAGCAACGACCTTACGAACATAGAAAAGTACAAAAGGAAGTTAAAGAAGTTGAAGGATATCAATGTATGGTGTGTGGAAAAATTACACAAAAAGCACATGGACATCATCTGATTCCTTACAGCGAAGGAGGAGAAGCTGATCTACAAAATATGATCACCTTCTGTCCAGAGTGTCATCGTAAGTATCATAGTGGTGAATTAAATATAGATATTGATAGGTTTTAATTTAGTGGAATAATAATGAGTAGATTAACACTGAGATTACCAGAAACACTACACCAACATTTAATCAAGTTAGCTGAAACTGAAGGTGTTTCTTTGAATCAATATATAGTTTATGCTTTAACTCGCCAAGCTGTATCCACAGAGTTTATTCAAGTAACATCAGAAAAAGAAATAATTGAGCAAGAACAGAGTTTTCAAACACTGTTACAAGGTTTAGGAACAGCTTCCGAAAGTCAAATTAAATCAGTTTTAGCTGAACGTGAAATAGTACAACCAGAAGCAGAATTAACTCCTGAAATTATTGCTTCTCTTCAACAAAAAATAACTAATTCAACAGGAATATGATAAAATAAATGCTGAATTAATAAGTAATTACCAAGTTCTACTATGGCAAAAGTTAAACTGGAAAATATTAAGCGAAAATTCAATAACGTCACCGCTATCGAAGATATTAACTTAGACATTCCTGATGGTGAATTTTGGGTTTTAGTTGGCCCTTCTGGTTGTGGTAAATCAACAATTTTGCGAACAATTGCAGGTTTAGAAACTGCCACATCTGGTAACTTATATATAGGCGATCGCTTAGTTAATGATATCCCAGCTAGAGCGCGGGATGTAGCTATGGTATTCCAAAATTATGCTTTATATCCCCATAAAACCGTAGCCGAAAACATCGCTTTTGGCTTACAAATGCGAAAAATTGATCCTAAAATCATTCAAGAAAGAGTATTAACTGTAGCTAGATCCCTAGCATTAGATCACCTTTTAGATCGCAAACCAAAACAGTTATCTGGGGGACAACAACAACGAGTAGCATTAGGGAGAGCGATCGCTCGTCAAGCACAATTATTTTTACTGGATGAACCCTTATCTAATTTAGATGCTCAATTGCGAGATGATACCAGAGCAGAATTAAAACAATTACATCAACAATTAGGAATAACGACAATTTATGTCACCCATGATCAAGTTGAGGCAATGACTTTGGCTGATAAAATCGTCGTGCTTAACCAAGGAAAAATTCAACAAATTGGTGACCCTCAAAGTATTTATGCGTTACCTGCTAATGAAATGGTAGCCAGTTTTTTGGGAAACCCTCCGATGAATATTCTCCATGCTATTTACAAAAATGATGGTTTTGATATTATTGGTCAGCTATTACCAATTCCTACCAACTTTCAACAGAATTTAAAATTGATCACAGGAGAAACTTATCATTTAGGAATACGCCCAGAACACATCAATATTACAGATAATATAGGAGGATTAACTGTAGAAATCAAAGTTGTAGAACCACTAGGAAGAGAAACTTTAGTGCGTGTGAGTTTACCAGGTTCTTCCAGCTTTATTAATGTGCAAATTGGTGGCAATATTCGGCTACATCCAGGACAAAAGCTAAATTTAGAATTAGACTTAAATCAGTTATTTCTATTTAACTCTAAAACTGGAGAGAGAATTTTTCCTCTATCATAAAACCTAATTACCAGATACAACTTTCAAATCTGTAGCTTTCAAAATTTCCTTAGTATTTTGTCGCACGATTAGAGTTGCAGTTGCATCACTTTTTTCAGTAATAGGTTGTTCTAAAATGTAGACATAATCTCCATTTGTCCAACCAGTAATACATTTACCATCTCGACAGGTCACTTTACCACCTGTTAAATCGAGACATTTTCCGTTAGCATCACACCCTTTATAACTGACATCTCCTGTACCATTTACCCCTTTCCAAGAGTCAGTATTACTTAAAGTAATCGTCCATTCACCATTACTTAAAGTTTGGGAATTACTACTTTTAGAATTGTCATTTGCTGATTCTTTTTCTCTATCTTCACTTATTAACTCCATTTTGGTAATAATGGATTCTTTGCGAGTTTTACCACAAGGTTCTGCACTTTCACAATCATTAACTGATTGGGTTTCATACACCAGACGGACTTTTTTATCAACAAACTTTTTATCCTGTTCGCAAATTTCAAAAGTCGCACCAAGGTTATGTTCAGTTCCTTTTTTATCTACTAAGGTAACGTAACACATTAAATCACCATTGACTAACTCCTTAACTGTACCTACTTTGGGTTTTTTACCTTCTTTTTTCTGATTTTTATTACTATCTACATTTTTACGGACAAGTGTTTTCTTAGATTCTGGATTATTTTCCTCCTCTTTTGTTTCTTTTTTAGAAGAAGATTCTTCTTCATCCTCTGTTTCAGTTGCTACGACTGGAGAAATTTCCGTTTGACTTTGTTTGACAGTATTACTTGCGTCTTCTTTAATTGTCTCCTTTGGTGTATTACCACAACCTATCAGAGATATACAGGTAAAAATTACAGCTATTGTAGGTATTATTTTTTTCATGGTAGAACATCCTGGGACTTACTCTTATTAAATACACCATATTTCATTACAATAACGGATAAGCTTCATGTTTCGTAACTTCATATTTTTTAATTTGTAGGGGTAAACCATGAACTAAACCCCTACAGGATAAATAACAAGATATTCTATCTAGTCTAAATCAGGTTCAACACCAAGCGATCGCAGTTGGGCAATTAATCTTTCTGTTTTTTGCCGTTCCTGTTCAGCTTTTTGTCGTTCTTGTTCTCTACTTGTTAAAACCCAATTACCGTTTTGATCATACCAACGTAACCAAGGCATTTCTACATCTTTATAACTTCCTTGCCACACTCCTAAACCTAATTCTATTTCTGGAATCCAAAACCGATCATTTGATAAATTTACTTCAGCATAACGAGCGCCATTTAACTGAAAAATTCTAAATTCAGATTGATAACGATCAAAAATGGCGTAATAGGGTATTCTTAAAATTTGTTCGTAAACTTCCCATTTAGCAGGAGGTTTTTCCACATCTCTTAATATTTGCCCTAGGTCTTCTTTTTCTGTTCCAGGTGAGAGTAATTCCACGACAATATGGGGGTTTACTCCTTCTTGCCACACTACATAACTCAACCTTAAATCTTGATTTTCATACAGATAGGGTACACCTAAAACTCCAAACCAATCTGGGCGTTTATACCATGAAGGATGACGCAAATCATAGTACAGATTCAGATCACTGCCTGTAAATATTTCTTGACTGGAATAATTTGGTGGATGGAATGTTTCTGCTAATAATTGCGGTTGCAATAAATGAAATTGATCTGGCAAACCAGGTTCCTCCGGGTCTTCGCTAGGAAGATCATACATTGTTGGTAATGTTTCTTTAGGGGAAAGTGGCGGATCTGTTTGATACATTCTTAACAATCCTAAAGATGGAATTTCTATTTCTATTATCTAGTAAGATGATACTGTTTGTGAACATGGTAACAAATTTTGTACATCTCTTCTTCTGGTCATTCCCATTCAAATGAGGTACAAGCAGTAATAATTGAACGCAGATAAACGCAGATAATTTTGTACCTCATTAGACTGAGAAACGCTATATACCAATTCTCTGTGAGGTTGCCCTATATTTCCGTAGGGGCAATTCATGAATTGCCCCTACAATGTATAATTTGACAAAAATATGATTATTACATCTTCATCCTAAACTCCTGAACTACTCAATTCTGACTAATCAGATTTTCTGATTTTGTTAATTTCTTGTTGTAATTTTTCGATTTCCTTGCGTAATGCTTCCGCTTCATAATCGGGTGTTTCTGGGGTAACATTGACTGAGCCAGATGCAGGAGATTTTTGATAGTTTCCGCGTTTGATTTGTTGATATTCTGCTGATACTGCCCAACTGCGTAAATAATGTAATCTTTCTACCGGAAAAGGATGACTCAGCATCATACCTTGAGCGCCATTGTAAAGGAGAAACTTATATACTTGATTTAGTCCATCCTCATCTAGTGCTTGATATTTTTCCGACTGTTGAATAAATTCTTGTAAACTACATTCATGGGCATATTTATGACTACCGCCAGAAATTTTCATCATAGATGTCATGACTGGGTTTAAATCATCCATGACTAATAAAGCCGCCCGATCTGCGGATAATTCAGCTTTGCGTCGCCACTCAAAAAAGGCATAAATCAAAGCTTGACTGACAAAATTACCTAAACCAAAGGTTAATTCACCAATAGCTTCAGCCGCACTCATCGCCCATATCGCCATTTGAATTAAAATAGTATGACCACATTTAATATGTCCCAGTTCATGAGCTAATACTGAGCGAATTTCTTCTTCATTCAGTAAATCTAGTAACCCAGTGTTAACGACTATGTAAGGATTTTCTTGTCCTAGCGCATAACTATTAACTTGGGGATTTTGGGAGATGAACAGCGCGGGTTCTGGATAAATGTCCAAATCTCGCACACATTCCCGAAACATCTGGTAAATGGTGGAATATTGGCGAGGTCCGACTTGAATGGAATTACCCATTAAATAGACGAGTTGAGGACGTTCGTAGATAAATTCTACAAATTTACGAGCGATTAAATCAAACCCTGGTAAGCTGCGTAGAGCTTCCTCTGCTTGGCGATCTAGGGGATGTTTAAAGGCTTCACTGGAAATTCCTGGATAAGTTGGCATAATTTTAGGAGAATAGGTGAATGGTCAATCAATTTTGGATTGACAATTTTGGATTTTGGACTGACTCCACCCTACAGTGTGGAACTTCTCTGATTTTAGATTAGCGATTTTGGCATTAGTTCCGCCTTGAAGAGGCCGGGGCTTATACCGAAAATTCCCAATCCAAAATCTAAAATCCAAAATCTAAAATTTTTCGGTCATTAGGATAATTGACAACTGACAACTAACTAATGACAACATAATAAAAATGAGTTCGTACGGAAAAAACCAATTTTTATGGAACGAAAAGCGCGTGATTGAGGCAGAAGTTCATTTGTCATTGCATAACTTCCTGCGATCGCAGGACGGGTTTCCTTCCTGGCCCCATCATTTGACTATGGCTAGGTTGGTAGCACGCGCTTTGCGTTTAGGACGTAGTGCTTTAATTCAAGTCGGGGCGGTTTGTGGACATCAAGGGCGATATCGCACCAGTTTTATCGCCTCTGCTTTAATGTGGCACGGTTCTGTAATTATTGTCACTACCGAAACTGTCCAACAACGTTTGTTAAAGGTGGAAATTCCCCGACTGCAACAATGGCTACCAGCAAATAAGCCCATTAGAACTGGTGACGCTTGGCCAAGTCCTGATTTTCAAGGTTTGCTGTTAACTTCCCCCCAAGCTTGGTTAAAAGCACAATTGGCTAATAATAATCAATTTCCTGCCAATATTCCCACAATTATTGATGGTGTTGATGATTTAGAAGATTGGGTTCGTTCTGAACTTACTCAAAGCATTGAACCCCATGATTGGGATCAATTAATGCTGGCTTATCCCTACCAAGCGGAAACAATTCGGGAAGTTAGGGTAGAACTGACATATAAATTATTCCAACATCCAGAAAATCCCTATCATTGTTATCTAATTTCTCAGCCAGAAATCGAGATTTTACAAGATTTATATTTAGCTTTAGATAAAAATTATCTTCCCGATGCTTGGCGCGATTTTTGGCAACAATTCCAACAGTTAGAAAACTCTTCTTGTTCACCGCTATTTTGGTCAACTATTGCCCGTCGTCAAGGTTTATTTTCTTTACATTCTGCCCCCATTGAATTGAGCAAAATTCTCGCCCCAATTTGGCAACGTCAACCTGTAGTTTTAATTGGTAGTGCTTTAGAACCAGAAACGGAGGCATCTTTATTTCGCCAACGCTTGGGTTTAGAAGATGTGACTTGCTTGAAATTTGCCCCGGATAATCAAGGGGAAGCAATTCAATTGTATGTACCCTATAAGCTACCTTTACCAAATACACCGGAATTTGAACCAGCTTTAATTCATCAAGTTCGCACTTTAGTATGTTTAAGTGCCACTGCACCAGGCATGACAGTAATTTTAGTGGGAGATGTGCCACTCAAAGGTAAGGTGGGGGCAATTTTAGCTTCGGAATTTGGCTCACGGGTGCAAGTGGAAAAAACTTGTTTAGATGAAAATGGGATTTTGATTAGTGGTTGGGAATTTTGGCGATCGCATCAAGGAGTTTTACCCGCACCACGATTATTAATTATTGCCACTTTACCCTTACCATCCTTAGAAAATCCTTTGGTAGCGGGGAGAGTTGCTCATTACAAGCGATCGCACCAAGATTGGTTTCGTCTGTATTTGTTACCCACAGCCATGAATGAATTACAAAGAGCGATCGCACCTGTCCGCGAAACCCAAGGTATTGTTGCCTTACTAGATAGTCGTGTCGTGAACCGCAGCTATGGATCTCAAATTCTCTCTTCTCTCAGCCCTCTGGCAAGGTTAAACTATCTCGATCCCAGTTTATTCTCCTCTGTACATGAAGATGATTCTGCTTAATTACTGGCATAATCACCGACCAACGACTAATTTCTATTAAAATCTAAATTGAACACTCCAACAAGCAAATTATCAAATTATGGGTGAAGCAAAACGGCGTAAAAACACATTGGGAGAAGAATACGGCCAAGACACCACCAAAATCCTACCTTGGGTTCCCATCACCAAAACCCAAGCTTCACAATTTGTATCTATCACAACTCGTGGTGCATGGATAGGTATTGGCATGATGGTTGTTGTTTGGGTAACAATCCGTTTTATCGGGCCCGCCTTTGGTTGGTGGGAAACTGTTGGGTAATAGTTGACTGTTGACTGGGAAAAAACATTCTCCCCTGAACTCTTGAACTCCTGAACCTCTCAAATAAAAATGCTCTTACATTTAAGCACTTGGCCGGAAGTTGAAACTTATTTACAAAAGTCCCAAGGAATTATTTTACCCATTGGTTCAACAGAACAACATGGCCCAACGGGATTAATTGGCACTGATGCGATTTGTGCAGAATCTATATCCAAGGGTGTTGGCGAAGCAACTCAAGCAATGGTAGCTCCAACAATTAATGTAGGTATGGCATTGCATCATATTGCATTTCCAGGTACAATTAGTTTACGTCCTAGCACTTTAATTTTAGTAATTAAAGATTATTTAACTTGTTTAGTCAAAGCTGGTTTTACCAAGTTCTATTTTATTAATGGACATGGGGGAAATATTGCCACTTTAAAAGCAGCTTTTTCGGAAACTTACGCTCATTTAGAAGATTTACAAATTCCCAATTCCTCAAAAGTGCAATGTCAAATTGCTAATTGGTTTATGGGTAGTTCCGTGTACAAACTAGCTAAAGAACTCTATGGAGATCAAGAAGGTTCTCATGCTACCCCCAGCGAAGTAGCTGTTACCCAATATGTTTATCCAGAAGCAATTAAAAAAGCATATCTTAATCCAGAAGTTGCTGGTGGACATAAAATTTATAGTGCTGTTGATTTTCGTTTACGTTATCCAGATGGCCGTATGGGATCAAATCCTGATTTAGCAACTTCAGAACATGGTAAGCAATTTTATGATTTAGCTGTAGAGGAATTAAGTAAAGGGTATTTAGAGTTTCTAAAACAGGAATAGATGAACTGTTGAATAAGTCCCGACAGGTGATGAACACACCGCAAAATTTTAGATTAAAAAAATTTGGTGCAAGTCTCGACCTTGAGGACGGAAAAATACTCGCCGCGCTGTGTACGCTTCGCTAACGTAAATCCAAAATCTAAAATCCGAAATCCAAAATCTATTCACCAAGAACCGAGAAAATAGCAAATAATAAATTATGGACAAACGCTATTTTTTGCAAATGAGCGCTGTATTACTCGGCGCATCCTTTTTTTCTCAGTATATCAATGGGAGTTCAGAATCTATGGCAACATCTAATACAGAATTTGCAGTTACAAAAACGGAGGAAGAATGGAAAAGTATCCTCACACCAGAACAGTTTCGGGTATTGCGGAAACATGGTACAGAACCATCCCATAGCAGTCCATTAGATAAAGTATATGAACCTGGTACTTATGTCTGCGCTGGTTGTGGACAAGCTTTGTTTACTTCAGATACCAAGTATAATAGCCGTACTGGCTGGCCAAGCTTTTTTAAGCCCATTGAAGGAGCGATCGCTACCACTGTAGATCGATCATTTTTCATGACCAGAACAGAAGTTCATTGTAGTAATTGTGGTGGACATTTAGGTCATGTCTTTAATGATGGGCCACAACCAACTGGTGAACGCTACTGTATGAACGGTGTATCCTTGCAGTTTATAGCTGCATAGGATTAGCAATTCTTAATTTTCACAGGGGGTTTAAACCCCTTGTTTTATTCCCTAGAAAGCAAGAAATTGTAATATAGCAGGTAGTGTTTACATGAAATTTTTGCATAAGAAGAGCCAGTAAGGATTAAATTAATGCAAGTTCTCAAAAGATCCATCAAGCCAGAAAATTATATATCATTTCTCTACACCTACCCAACCACTTGGGGTACTGCTGGTGATATTTGTTTAGTGCGTGAATCTGTGGCTAAATCTAGTGGATCGAAATTCATCGGCCGCAGAATCCAACTAGCTATTCCCAAAGGCATGGAACGTGATTATTTAGTAAATATGCCTATAATTAAAGTCGCAGGTCATGTCGGTGAAGGACATCCTAAAGATCCCCAGTCAGAATGGGAAGCTTATGATGGTGTAGATCCAGAAATAGCCAGTGCTGTACTGAAGATTTGGGGTTTTAAGTTAGTTGAATTGTAAGGGAGTTTAGCTTAAACATTTTCATGTTTGAGCTTCCCCTAGTGCGTATTCTATGAATTTATGCATAATAATAATTTAACTATATGCTATTATACCTATTAAGACTAGGACATTAACTAGGGCGGAACGTCTCTAAAACAAATAATCAAGCGCATCTTCATCCAGAAATATACAGTATCTTCCCCAACATCAAAGACAGCGACTATTATAGATAGTACATGAGTTCTATTTTATCCAATTGACCACTATCTCAAAAATTCTTCCTCAAGATTCTTTGATCCCCCTTTATCAGTTGCTACATACAGTCCTAAACTGTAGATGAGAGTTAAAAGGCTGTCGGGAGAAATTTTGTGAAAAAAGTTTTAGCAATTATTCTTGGTGGGGGTGCAGGTACTCGGCTTTATCCGTTAACCAAACTTCGCGCCAAGCCAGCAGTGCCAGTAGCTGGGAAATATCGTTTAATAGATATCCCTGTTAGCAACTGTATCAATTCAGAAATATTCAAAATCTACGTTCTTACTCAATTTAACTCCGCCTCCCTGAATCGTCACATTACCCGTGCTTACAACTTTAGTGGGTTTAGTGATGGGTTTGTAGAAGTGTTAGCAGCACAACAAACCCCAGAAAATCCTAATTGGTTTCAGGGTACGGCTGATGCTGTGCGTCAGTACATCTGGATGTTACAAGATTGGGATGTAGAAGAATTTCTGATTCTTTCGGGTGATCACCTTTACCGCATGGATTATCGTCAGTTTATCCAGCGTCATAGAGACACAAATGCTGATATTACCTTATCCGTAATTCCCATTGATGATCGTCGTGCCTCGGATTTTGGCCTGATGAAAATTAATGAATCCGGTAGAGTAATTGACTTCAGCGAAAAACCCAAGGGTGAAGCTTTAGCGCAGATGCGTGTTGATACCACCGTATTGGGATTAACAAAAGAACAAGCCGAATTACAGCCATATATCGCCTCCATGGGGATTTATGTCTTTAAAAAAGATGTTCTGATTAAGTTGCTAAAAGAATCTTTAGAACGGACTGATTTTGGTAAAGAAATTATTCCTGATGCAGCTAAGGATCACAACGTTCAGGCCTTCTTATTTGATGACTACTGGGAAGATATTGGAACAATTGAAGCTTTTTATGAAGCTAATTTAGCCCTAACTCGGCAACCTCTCCCACCCTTTAGCTTCTACGATGAAGCAGCGCCAATTTATACCCGCGCTCGTTACTTACCACCCTCCAAACTGTTGAATTGCCAAATCACAGAATCTATGATTGGCGAAGGTTGCATTTTGAAAAATTGCCGCATTCAACATTCAGTTTTAGGAGTAAGATCACGGATAGAATCAGGATGTATCATTGAAGAATCCCTGATCATGGGTGCTGACTTCTACCAACCATCTGTAGAACAGCAATGCAACATCCAAGAAAAAGAGATTCCCGTGGGTATTGGTACAGACACCATGATTCGCCGTGCCATCATTGATAAAAATGCCCGCATCGGTCACAATGTGAAAATTATCAATAAAGACAACGTTCAAGAAGCGGAACGGGAAAATCAAGGTTTCTACATCCGTAGCGGTATTGTGGTTGTTCTCAAAAATGCTGTCATTCCTGATGGGACGATTATTTAATTAGTGGTAATTGGTAATTGGTAATTGGTGATTGGTGATTGGTGATTGGTAATTGGTAATTGGTAAGTAATTATACTCTGTTACCTCTTAACTGTCACCTGTCACCCTTCGGCTGATGCTCACGACAAAGCCTGTAACCTGTCACCTCTTCCCTATGACTAAATTAATTCTTCTAATTGGTCTTCCTGGTAGCGGTAAATCAACTTTAGCAAAACAATTACTGAGAGAATGCCCTCAGATGGGATTAATTTCTACAGATGCCATCCGGGGGCAGCTTTTTGGTTCAGAAGCAATTCAAGGGGCTTGGGCGCTAATTTGGCGTGAACTGGAACGACAATTAGAACAGGCTGTAACAGCAGATCAAAAAGTAATTTTTGATGCTACTAACGCCCAGAGGCAAAATCGCCGGGAGGTGATTAAACTATTCCGTGATTGTGGCTTTAGTCAGATTACGGGGATGTGGGTGAGAACTCCACTATGGCTATGTTTAGCACGAAATCAAAGACGCGATCGCCAGGTTCCTGAAGAGGTAATTTTCCGCATGCACCGTCAACTGCAGGACGTTCCCCCCAACACAGAAGAAGGAATAGATGAGCTTATTTGCTTTTCACCATGGCAGGAGTACGGGAATTTCGCTGCTACATTCAGCGAGAACCCCACTTGATTTTGAGGATTATTTGTTAACTTAATAATCAGAACTTTTTGCCTGGTATTTACAGGACTTACGCAAACCCGAAGGAAAGCAGGGGTAATTCGTGAATTACCCCTACAAAAGAATAAGGGTTTCAGTTGCATCTCCCCTAAGACCTAATTTAGCTTAACCGACTTCAAGCCCCACGACTGACCCAAAGGGCAGCGTGGGATGAATGGTGCGCGAATTAACGACAGTTTTTCAACCAAAGCGACAGCGTTCGCGCAGCGTCTCGAAGAGAGGGAAAAAAACATGGAGTCAATTCACAAATCTTGTATTATACTATTTTATAATAAATACCTTTCACTCTAATATGTTAAGAGTAGTCAAAGTCAGATTATATCCAAATCCCCAACAACAGCAATCATTAGCACAAGCTTTTGGTAGTTGTCGTTGGCTATGGAATTATTTTTTGAATTTGATGAACCAAACATATAAAGAGACTGGAAAAGGTCTGTCTGGGTACGAGGTTAAAAAGATAATTCCTCAGCTAAAGAAAGAACATGATTGGTTATCACTAACTTATTCTCAGTGCTTGCAACAAGTCTGTTTAAATCTGGGAGTTGCTTTTAATAATTTCTTTGAAAAAAGAGCTAAATACCCCAAGTTTAAATCTAGGCATGGTAAGCAGTCTATTCAGTACCCTCAAAATGTCAAGGTTGCCGATAATCAATTAATTCTACCCAAGATAGGAAAAGTATCAGCAATTATCCACCGAGAAATTGAAGGGAAAATTAAAACTGTAACTATCACCAAAAATTGTAGTGAACAATATTTCGCTGCCATTTTATTTGAAGATGGCAAAGAAAAGCCAGAATCAATTGCAGAAGGTAAAGCAATAGGTATTGATTTGGGGTTAACTCATTTTGCAATTACCAGTGATGGTTCTAAGTTTGATAACCCCAGGATACTAAATAAACATGAAAAAAACTTAAAAATAAAACAACAGCAATTATCTAGAAAACAAAAAGGCTCTAACAACCGAAATAAAGCCAGAAAGAAAGTTGCTAGAGTTCACAGAAAAATAACTAATTGTAGAGAAGATTTTCTCCATAAACTATCTCGTAGGATAGTTAACGAAAGCCAAGTTATTGTGGTAGAAAATCTTCAGGTTAAAGGTATGATGCAAAATCACTGCCTAGCCAAATCTATTCAACAATATATCTTAGCAAAAACATAACGTAAATTACTATTAGGAGGCTGGTAGATGGCTGCAACCGACTTTAAAGATTATTATGCAATATTAGGAATTAGTAAAACTGCCACAGGCGAAGAAATTAAACAAGCATTTCGCAAACTAGCGCGTAAATATCATCCTGATGTTAACCCCAACAACAAACAGTCCGAAGCGAAATTCAAAGAAGTCAATGAAGCTTATGAGGTTTTATCTGATCCAGAAAAACGCAAAAAATATGATCAATTTGGTCAATATTGGAAACAAGCAGACCAGGGTTTCCCCGGTGGTGGTTTTAGTCCGGATATGGGCGGTGTTGACTTTGGCCAATACGGCAGTTTTAATGACTTTTTAACTGAATTATTTGGTGGTGCAGGCCCCCGCAGCAGCCGACAAAGTTACTCCCATCGGACTTCCACAGCTAGACCAGGTGAGGGTTTTGGTGGTTTTAACGATTTTAGTTTTCAAGATCCGAGTGCTCGTGGATCACAAGATACTGAAGCTATTATTAGTTTAACTTTTGCTGAAGCATTTTCTGGTGTGCAAAAACGGTTTAGTTTGGGAAATGAAACCATTGATGTGCGTATTCCTGCTGGTGCTAAAGCTGGTACTCGTTTACGGGTGAAGGGTAAAGGCCAAATTAACCCCATGAATCAACAACGGGGCGATTTATATTTAAAGGTAGAATTACAACCGCATAGTTTTTTCCAAATAGAAGGTGATAACCTGCTGTGCGAAGTATTAATAACTCCTGATGAAGCAACTCTAGGGGCATCCATTGATGTTCCTACACCCGATGGCCAGGTTAATGTCAAATTACCTGCGGGAGTCCGTTCTGGTCAATCTCTGCGGTTACGTGGTAAGGGTTGGCCTATATCTAAAGGTGGACGGGGTGATCAATTTGTGAAAGTGGGGATCGCTCCACCCAAAGAACTCACCGCCCAAGAACGGGAATATTACGAAAAAATCCGATCTATTCGTACTTATAACCCTCGCAGTCATCTGGCACAAGTGAAATTGTAATTAGGGTTTGGGGTTAACAGTTCTAACCCACATTCCGCAGATGTGAATCAGACTATCGATATTTTGGAAAAATCCCAGCCAGAAAAATTTTATCTACCTGTTTTTTCTGGTTGAGTCTAACTTTATCTACCAGAAAATAGAGAATATTATGAAAATTAATTTCACGAGGTTTTCAAATAGATTATCTTTCTTGATTAGTCCCGTTTTGTCACTCTCGGAAAACAATAATCGAATCCATCTTTTGTAATTCTTATTTCATCAAAGTTTAGCACTTTTTTATTTATTAAAAAATAAAATTGCTGGATAAAATGTCAAACCTAAAGCCCTGTAAACCTTCAGGTACTCCATTTTCCCAATCTGACAAAATAGGGCTATTCCCTGCTATATTAGAATATTTGTAAATTTTAAGAATATGCAACCCGATTGGAAAACCGTTAAAACCTACGAAGATATCATCTATCAAAAAAGCGACAGTATCGCCAAAATCACCATTAACCGTCCCCATAAACGTAACGCTTTCCGTCCTAAAACCGTATTTGAACTATATGAGGCTTTTTGGGATGCTAAGGAAGATACAAGTGTTGGTGTAGTCTTATTTACTGGCACAGGTCCTCATACAGATGGTAAATATGCCTTCTGTTCAGGTGGTGATCAAAGTGTGCGTGGTGAAGCAGGTTATATGGATGATGCGGGTATTCCTCGTTTAAACGTCTTAGATTTGCAACGTCTGATTCGTTCCATGCCTAAAGTCGTCATTGCTCTAGTAGCGGGTTATGCTATTGGCGGAGGTCATGTTTTACATCTAATTTGTGACTTAACCATAGCTGCTGATAACGCCATTTTTGGGCAAACTGGCCCCAAAGTAGGTAGTTTTGATGGTGGTTTTGGTGCTAGTTATCTAGCTAGAATAGTAGGGCAAAAAAAAGCACGGGAAATATGGTTTCTCTGTCGTCAATATAATGCCCAAGAAGCCTTAGAAATGGGGTTAGTTAATACAGTAGTCCCCATAGAACAACTAGAAACAGAAGGGATAAAATGGGCGCAAGAAGTCTTAGAGAAAAGTCCCATTGCCATTCGTTGTCTGAAATCAGCATTTAACGCAGACTGCGACGGACAAGCGGGTTTACAAGAACTTGCTGGTAACGCTACTCTTCTTTATTACATGACCGCAGAAGGTGCAGAAGGAAAACAAGCCTTTTTGGAAAAGCGTCCCCCTAACTTCCGGGATTTTCCCTGGTTGCCTTAAAATTGTTAATTTATACCAAAATCGCACCTATGAGGAAGGTGCGATTCCTAGGTCGCGCTTCGCTATCTCTAAAAAGATCAAAATTGGCAACACGAAAAATTGGTGAGTCAAATCTTAATTGAAGTGAACAGAAAATAATAGGTGATTCAATTGGTATTGTAGGCTTTGATTTTGTATCTATTGTCTTACGGAAGTAGGAATATCTTCAGAACAGACAACAGTAAACGGCTCTAAATCGGCCGGAAGACTTTGAGCAGAAGAAAATGTAGTTCTTGCCACTGGTAAACTCCAAGCATCTTCCAGAGTTTCCCAAGAAGGCGCAAAAGCTGCTATAGCCAAAGGACAGGCTTTCCAAACTCCTTGAACTGGTGCGCTCAACTTTTCACACATACCACCACGACGACCTTCTGGTTGGTAATGACGACAATAACGACAGGTAGATGTTAAACCCTTAATTGTTTTCATGTGCCTTCATCTTCAGTACCGTTTAGGATTAGTTATCATATTTATATATTGTGCTTCTTAATGAAAATGGGGATCAACGGCAACAAAATATGATTGGCTCTGGGTTCCAGGCATTTTTGTTAGTAAAATAACTTTATGATGTTTTTATATTCTTGTTATATTTGTAAACGTTTCCTATAGTGGCTACATATTCTCTTTAGACTAAAACCCGCTGGGGATCAAGGTCAAAACTTGGATTTTAGATTTCCTTCCTATTAGAAAACCCCACTTTAGATAGATTAAACCTCAGTATTTATTGCTTTATTAACTCAATCTTCCACCAGAGTTAAATATTTTCAGTAAAAACCACAAACAAAATTTACCGCAATAATTTATTAGCACACAGAGAACAAAGATCCCACCGTTGAAGTTCACCTGGTGGAGTTGGACATTGACATTCAGGACATAAAGGCAGATGATGCGATCGCTCTTGCATCATTTTCGCCCAATTCTCAAAAGCCCTCTGGGGATTTTCAGCATTGGGTATAAATCTCTTACCAGTTCTATCATCAGGAACATAACTGGGGTGTTCTGATGCCAAAACATTTGTTTGTGTTCCCATCTTTCCTAAATTAGTCCATTCTGCTGTGGAAAAACGCATATCTACCAAAGACGCAGACAGCTTATGATTTAACTTCATCAGTATGGTTCTCCGTTGAAAAGTCAAATTTTGCGCCCATGCAGCACTAGAAGTTGCCACCCACAAAACATCACGTTGAATTGATACAGGACGAGTTTCCACCCCTACCTTAGCCCCTACAACCTCCGTCCAACACTTCAGTAACCTTGGAAATAAATCTTGTTCCCATATTGCAGATTTTTGAATACTGGCTAAAATATCATCAATTGACTTAAAAGACATAGAGGACTCCAGTTTTAAGTATACTTAGAACTTATTTTCGCTAATATAACTGTAGCCAGGAGGATTAGGACATTATTGATCCTTAAAACCTAATAACAGCAAGAGTTTCACCCTTGCCTTCTCCTATATATTCACAATTAATTAATCTCATCTATCCTTCTCATACCAATCACAATTCTTTTATGAGTCATCCCAACTCTTCTTCAACCCCAGAATTAAATCCTACCCTATCTACAGCACTAGCTAGTTTAGAAGTACAGTTAGAACAAGAATTAACCCGATATAGACGCACACGCAAAACTTTTCGGCAACAAACATCAGTAAGTACAGAAGCTTATATCCGAATTCCTAAAAACCCCGACTTAAATGATATTCAACTTCCAGTAGTACCTCCCACAGCAACTCAAGCAATTAGTCTCCCCCAAGAATTAACAATCCCAGAAGTACAGGAAAATCCTATTCCTGAAAATGTAGCAATATCTAATAGCAGTATTGTCCACACCAAAATTCAAACCCCTGAAAACCAAACTCTTCTAGCAACAAATAATACTCCCCAAATACCAAATGACTATTTAGAATCTAGTGAAGGACTTTTACGCAATCTCACAGGGGGACAAGAAACTAAAAAAACTAATGTTCCCAAATCTCGTGAGACTGTTTTATCACCCGTCGGTATTACTTCAATTTTCTGCCTATTATTAGCAACCTTGACATTAAGTTATGTCATTTTCAATCCCAAAAACTTACCTAAACTTAATTTCAGTAACGCATTCAATAGTAATTCATCATCAACTGGAGAGAACACAGAGGTAACAAACAATAATTCTCCAACAAATATAGAAGCAAAAATTACTCCCATACCTAAATATCCTAATTTAGCAACCCAGGAATTTCGCCAAGTCAGGGATCCTCAAGATATCGTAGATTTAACACCCAAAGAAAAACCCACTAGCCAAAGCAAACCCACTCCCTTAACTATTCAACCATCCGTTAATCCCATTCCTCCCTTACCAGTCATTTCACCCCTCCCTAGTTTACTTTCCACGCCTTTACCAAAATTTACACCCAGTCCATTACCACTTTCGGAAAATGTAAAACCCTCACCTAGTGCATTATCAATTCCCGAAAATGTGAAACCTTCAGCAGATGGGTACTATTACATTATTGCTGATAATAAAAATGAACAAGTTTTCGCTACAGCACGGCGAGAAGTTCCTGATGCTTATTTATCACCAAATCGCAAATTTATTTATTTAGGCGCACTTAAAACTAAATATGATGTTAAACGGAGATTGCAGCAATTAGAAGCGAAAGGCATTGAAGCACGGTTACAACAGCCTTAAACCATGTAAAATTTTAAAAAACTGGAGATGATTTAGGATGAGAGGATCACCAACTTCACAGTCCCCTAAATGACTAAAGTAGAGTTAACATGGAAGTTATTAAACGTATTTTACAGGTGATTCGCGCCAATGTTAACAGTTTAGTTAGCAATCCAGAAGATCCAGAAAAAATTCTGGAAAAAGCTTTCATGGAGATGCAGGAGAATTTGGTGCAATTGCGTCAAGGTGTAGCCGCAGCGATCGCCACCCAAAAGCGTACAGAACGTCAAGCCGCCGCCGCCGCATCCCAAGCAGAAGAATGGCATCGTCGCGCTCAATTATCCTTGCAACAAGGTAATGAATCTCTAGCACGGGAAGCCCTCACCAAGCGCAGATTTTACCAAGAAGCCGCCACAACCCTCACTAACCAAATTCAGCAGCAGCAAGATATCGTCGCCAAATTAAAACAGGATATGCGGACTCTAGAGCTAAAACTCGCTGAAGTCAAAACTAAAAAAGATATGTATATTGCTCGCGCACGTTCCGCTAAAGCATCCTATCGGCTGCAAGAAATGTTGACGGGAACTTCTGATACATCAAGTTTAGGTGCATTAGAACGCATGGAAGAAAAAGTTTTACAGATAGAATCCCAATCAGAAGCTATGAATTTACTGGGTAGTGACGATCTAGAACGAAAAATTGCTTCCTTAAATGCTGATCAGGACATTGATACAGAACTCACCGCCATGAAAACTTATATACTAGAGCAAGGTCAAAATTCTCAGGCAAATCACCAATTACCAACCAACCCACCATCTTAACTTTTGCTGGTGAATATAGCTAATGGATAGGCCGATGATTCAAAATAAAAAAAGATAGTAATTCAGACTGGAAAAACTACATTGGCATAGGTAGCTATTAATATAGTAGAAAAGCTAACTATAACCAAGCGCGTAAACCTCAACAGGAAAAATAAATTTATGGGATTATTTGATCGTCTTAAACGAGTTGTTAGTTCTAACCTGAACGACTTGGTAAATAAAGCCGAAGATCCAGAAAAAATGCTTGAGCAAGCTATCCTGGAAATGCAGGAGGATCTCGTCAAGTTGCGTCAAGGTGTAGCCCAAGCCATAGCAGCACAAAAACGTACAGAAAAGCAATATAATGATGTACAAACTGAAATTAATAAATGGCAACGTAACGCTCAACTAGCTTTGCAAAAAGGTGACGAAAACCTAGCTCGCCAAGCACTAGAGCGCAAAAAAACTTGTACGGAAACATCTACAGCCCTTAAAACTAGTCTTGATCAGCAAAATATTCAAGTAGATACCCTTAAAAAGAATTTAATCCAGCTAGAAAGCAAAATTTCTGAAGCCAAAACTAAGAAAGAGATGCTCAAAGCTCGTATTACTGCGGCCAAAGCCCAAGAACAATTGGGAAATATGGTTAGTGGCATGAATACAAGTAGTGCTATGGCTGCATTTGAACGCATGGAAGAAAAGGTGTTAATCCAAGAAGCTCGCGCTCAGTCTACCGCAGAACTAGTAGGCGCGGATTTAGATCACCAATTTGCTAGTTTAGAAGCTAGTAGTGATGTTGATGATGAGCTAGCAGCCCTCAAAGCATCCTTAGCACCCGCACCCGAACGACCACAACTAACCCCAGGACAACCAACAAATACAGCTAAACCTGCTCAACCAGTTGATGCTGATTTAGAAGCCCTACGCAAACAATTAGATAACCTGTAATTAATCTCTAGTTTTTGCCAACAATTCCACTAACTTCATCCCACACATCCCAGTTGTGGGATTTTGTTTCATTTATAGTAAATCTAAAACATAACGCAAGTAGGGGTAATTCATGAATTACCCCTCCCAAAGATATATTTTGCGTAAGTCCATTTAGGACTAACTCACAACTTGACACTCCCCGGTCTAAAGACACGGGGATTCTACATTCATCGTCAAAACTTGGCTTTTCCAGGTTTGCACCCTTACGGGTTCGCCAGTCACTCATGGGGGAAACCCCCAAGACCGCGCTGGCTCACCAAGTAGAGTAGAGGCTTTAACTCCTGTAGCGTTACTTTGGGGATGCTCTGGTTACTGAGCGATAGCTTGCATGGAGTAGCCATAGGCGATGAAATCTTCCTGTCTTCATAGTTCATTTAATTCTCAGATTGGGATAGAGTATTTTGTAAACCAAGTGGATCAATATATACCAATTTATGGAGACCATAATGAATAAGGGTGTAATCACTATTACTGATGCTGAGTTTGAAACCGAAGTATTACAAGCCGAACAGCCTGTATTAGTCTATTTTTGGGCTTCCTGGTGTGGTCCTTGTCAATTAATGTCACCAGTGATGAATTTAGCGGCAGCTACTTATAGCGATCGCCTCAAAGTTGTCAAAATGGAAGTAGATCCTAATCCAGTCACCGTTAAACAATATCAGGTAGAAGGTGTCCCTGCCCTCAGACTCGTCAAGGGAGATCAGCTATTAGAATCTACAGAAGGAGTAATTAATAAGGAGAAATTACTCAGTCTTTTAGATCAGCATTTAAATAATAATTAGTTCTCAGTCAGTGATCAAAAATCATCGAGTTTTGATCACTGACTCATAATTAATGACCAATAACTAATAATTAAAATGCAATTTGCGACCCGGTTACAACCCTTAAAATCTAATGTCTTTGCTGATATGGACACATCCAAGTCCATAGCTTTAGCTGCTGGTAGAGAATTAATTGATTTATCTTTGGGATCTTCAGACCTCTCAGCCGCTAATCATGTCCTAGAAGCGATCGCCCAATCTCTCTATGATCCTAGCACCCACGGCTACTTACTATTTCGTGGTACTCAGGGTTTCCGTCAAGCCGCAGCCCAATGGTATGAACAAAAATTTGGTATCCCAATTGACCCAGAAACCGAAGTTTTACCCCTCATTGGTTCTCAAGAAGGAACAGCACACATCCCTTTAGCTGTACTTAACCCCGGTGACTTCGCTTTATTACTAGATCCTGGTTATCCCTCCCATGCAGGAGGAGTTTACCTAGCTAGTGGGCAAATTTACCCCATGCCATTAACAGCAGAAAACGATTTTTTACCGGTTTTTAATGATATTCCCGCCCCGGTTTTAGCCCAGTCTCGCTTAATGGTATTGAGCTATCCTCACAATCCTACCAGCGCGATCGCACCTTTATCTTTCTTTCAAGAAGCAGTAGTCTTTTGTCAACAACATAATATAGTTCTCGTTCATGATTTCCCCTACGTAGATTTAGTCTTTTCAGAAGAAACCCAAAATCCAAAATCTAAAATCCAAAATCTAAAATCCTCTGTTCCCTCAATTTTGCAAGCTGATCCTGAAAAAAGCATCTCAATTGAATTTTTCACTCTTTCCAAGTCCTATAATATGGGTGGTTTCCGCATTGGTTACGCAATTGGGAATCCGCAATTAATTCAAGCACTCAAGCAAATCAAAGCCACCGTTGATTTTAACCAATATTTAGGAATTCTAAACGGAGCGATCGCCGCCCTTACCGGACCTCAAGATAGCGTTAAATCTGCCGTTGATATTTTTCGTCAACGCCGTGACACCTTCATCCAAGCCTTACACCGTATCGGCTGGAACGTCCCCACGCCCCAAGCCACAATGTACATTTGGGCAAAATTACCTCCCCAATGGAGTCATAATTCCATTGAATTTTGCACCGAATTAGTTAGACAAACAGGTGTAGCTGCTTCCCCAGGAGTCGGTTTTGGTAAATTTGGCGAAGGATACGTTCGCTTCGCATTAGTCCAAAAACCAGAAATATTAGAAATTGCCGTCGAAAGAATTGCTCAATTTCTCCATTAATCCATTCTCATACTCAAATCCAACCACCTAGACTGAGTAATAGGCGCACTCGTAGAAATATAATCAACTCCAGTTTCCGCCACAGCGCGAATCGTCTCTAAAGTCACATTTCCTGAAGCCTCAATTTTCACCCTACTGTCAGCCTCACGAATTAGCAACACAGCCTCATTCATCATTTCTACAGGCATATTATCCAACATAATAATATCGGCCTTGTACTTTAAAGCTTCCCGCACCTGTGCCAAACTTTCCGTCTCGATCTCAATAGTCAGTGGATAAGGAATGTGACACCGAACGCGGGAAATAGCTTCCCCAATACCCCCAGCCGCCACAATATGATTATCCTTAATCATCACCGCATCATCCAATCCCATCCGGTGATTAATCGCACCACCCAAGGCCGTCGCGTATTTTTCCAAAATTCTCAAACCTGGCGTAGTTTTGCGCGTATCCACCAACTGAGCAGGCAAATCCGATATTTTCTCTACATATAGATTAGTCAACGTAGCAATTCCACTCAACCGCATCGCCAAATTTAACGCTACCCTTTCCCCCATCAACAACGTATCCAGGGAACCATTAAGTTCTGCTACCACCTGTCCAGGTTCACATTTTTCCCCCTCAGCAGTGATATTAACAAAATTAACTTGATCATTCAAAAGCTGAAACACTCTAGCTGCAATCGGCAAACCAGCAATTATCCCTGGTGCTTTCCCTATCCACCGAGCTTTACTCCTCGTAGAATTTGGCAATAGCAGAGATTGAGTAGTGCGATCGCCCCTACCAATATCCTCCAACAACCAACTTTGCAACAATTGATCCAGCACCAAAAACGGTGGTAGCACAGCCACAGAACTCTTCATATCATCTGCAATATCTACAGCCACTCAACAATATCAATAATTTTGTGAATACTCAAAAAAACATCACAGTTGGACTTCAACCTAAGCACTTACCACCAGCCAAACCATAATTTTTAGAAATTTTAACAGCCATAACTCTTATTTCACAAGAGTTACAGACAAAATCGCTAACTCACCCCAAAAAAAGATTGAAAAAGTAGTTGACATTCTAAAGGAGGTTCGATATATTAAATAAGTGCCTGAAGCGAAGCGAAGACAAAGCCACGCCGAGAGCGCACCGAACCTTGAAAATATTATAGTTTGAAAGACAGTATACAACAAGTACCTGCGTCAAGTAAAGAAAATGATAGGACTGAAGTAAAAAACAGTCGAAAAGAGCAACAAACTCAAAA
>NZ_PGEM01000082.1 GCF_002934005.1 Cuspidothrix issatschenkoi CHARLIE-1
GACTCCTGACTACTGCTATATCTAGGACTTTAGGATTTACAGGATGGAATTTTATTTGCATCTTGTTTCCTGTTACAATTCGTTTTTGGCAGACATTTTTTAAATTTTGAATTTTTATCTGCTTTTACATTCACAAATAAAAATATAGTGTCAATTCAAGAACATCAAATTACAGTAGATTCCCTAGAATGGTTTTATAGAGAAGCTCAACCAAAGGGACAAACTGACTTACTGCCTGTATTATTTTTACATGGGATAGTTGCTCAAAGTTATAGTTGGAGAAATATTTTACCCAGTATAGCAGCACAAGGAAATAGAGCGATCGCCCCTGATTGGATAGGTTATGGATTTTCTGGTAAACCGGAAAAACAAGATTTTGCTTATACTCCCGACGCATTCATTACAGCTTTAGAAGGATTTATTAAAGCTTTAGAATTAGAAAGATTTTCCTTAGTTGTGCAAGGATTTTTAGGTTCAGTAGGGTTACAATATGCCTTACGTCATCCTGAAAAAGTTGCCAACATTGCCATTTTAAATACTCCTATTTCTACATCTGCAAAAATACCTTGGAAAATCAAACAAATGGGTTTACCTTTTGCGGGAGATATGATCACCCAAGATCCTTTGTTAGTTGATAGAACCTTAGAAGGTGGGAGTCGTTACCGCATTGAAGATGAAGATTTAGATGTTTATAGAAAACCCTTTTTGAAAAGTTCTGCACCTGGGAGAAGTTTACTAGCGACAGTTCGGAATTTACAACTAGAAAAGGCGATGCTAGAAATAGAAAACGGATTTAAACAATGGCAAGAACCTATTTTACTGCAATGGGGAATGATTGATCCTTGGTTATCTGTGGATATGGCGGATAATTTTGTTAACTCTGTTAGTAATGGTGAAATCATCAAATTGAATAATGTGGGACATTATCCCCAAGAACATTATCATGAGGTAATTTTACAGGATTTATCACCATTTGTCCGGCGCTCACAATCAAATTAAGTTGTACTTATAGCGGTCAGAATCACGGATTTTACGGATTGAAGGATTTCACAGATTTTACTTATAACAGATGATATCGTTCCCAGTCTCTGATTAGGAATGATCATTTTCATTACCAATAACTTAAATATCGCAGTCCTGTAAATCCTAAAATCATGGACATTCTGATTTGTGGCAATTAAAATATCTATGTAATTTTTATGATCTTTCTCCTGTTGATTTTTCAATGTATTTAACCCTTTATCAGTCAAAATACAAATTTTCCAATTTTCATACATTGGTATAAACAATAAATAGAGATTAAGTGTAAATGATAAGTAACCCCAGATACCCGACTTCTTTAAGAAGTCGGGTATCTATCCACTCATGGATCAGATCCATGCGGATGATCTCCAAATTCAGTGGGGGACTTACGGCGAATAGTTAAAAAAAGGATTAGAGAAAATTCGATTACGCTTAGAAGTTGACAACCAAAGATTTAGAGTATTATTGGAAATTCCCACCGCAGAAGCTGAGAAATACCGGAAATGGTTGACATGGTTTATAGTTACTAGCTTACCTGTGTTATTTTCCTATACTGCTGCACTCAAGTTTTTACCTCCTGGTACAGTTCCACCTCCTGCTGATGACGAAAAAGTGCATCAAAAATAACAGGACTTACGCAAAACATCACGAAAGTAGGGGTAATTCATGAATTACCCCTACGAAACTAAATAACTGTAGCATTGGATATGGTTTTGTAGTGAGGAATTTATTCCTCCTTCTTTGACAGTATTACCGCTTATAGATTAAAAATACAGAACCAATCGGTCCAAAATTTTCCACATAGAATTTATTCTGATAAAATAATCCTGGAGACATTCCCCCATCAAATAACATTCCTTCTTGAATAGTTCCTAAACAATTATTTTTACCAATTCCTGTTAATACATCATCAAATTGATCAGGTAATAATCCTTTATTATTAGCTGCAACTTGAATATTAGAATTGGCTTTAATATCATTGACCAGCAAAATTACATAACCTTTACTGGTAATAGCTACCATCGAGCGATTTGTAGCACCTTTACAAGCAAATTCTCCTAAAGCTTGACAAATATCTTTAAATTGTCCTTGCTTGTAAAATCTCCCATTTCCCCCAACCAGATTGTAATTTAAAATATTTGTTCCTCTTCTACCAGTTCCCATGGTTGCTCGACGTTGTTGGGGATTTCCTCCTGATATTCCAAAGGAAGAACGTTTATTTTTAAATGCTCCTGAATATTCCACACTACGAGAAATATTTAAACCTTGGGGATAGTTTTGGGGATCTATATAGTCAGCATTAATAGCAGCAATGGGTGATTTACCATTTAATTTAGAATTACCATCGCTGATGATTTCTCGAAATTGTTTTCCCACATATTCTTTACGAAATCTTCCCCTAGCATCTTTAGTATAAATTTGATGAGCTAACCCGACATTAACTTTAAAATCTAATTCTGGAGACTGGGGATTAAAAATAATTACATGATTAATACCTTTACTATATCTCTCACCATTGTTATTAGTTTTGAAAAACTCCATACTAAATTGAGAATTTTTACCAGGACAATTAGCAGATGCTTTATTTTTAGAATTAGCCACCACATCTTGACAACCAGATATGAAAGTTGTGGCTAAAAAACAGAAAAAAAACAATTTTTTGGTAAACATAAAATATAAAACCCCGGTACAGGAATGCTATAGCAAGGAAAATTAAAAATTGCTATTTTTAAAAAAATCTTATCCTACATTATTTTATTGCTCTCAAAAAATCACTAAATAGAGTCAAACCCTTTTTCTCCTCTCAATTTTTTATCAAATGTCACTGTTATATTACAACCAGATTGTTGAGCAACTGCACCGATTAAATAATCAGAAAAATCAGCATTTCCTTGTTTAAAACGCTGTAATGCTTGATAAACTACAGAACGATTTTCCCATTCAAAAACAGGACATTGCAGCATCATTTCGATAGTATTACTAATTTCTGCTCTAGGAAAATTATAAGGTTTACTACGTAAAACCCAGATTAATTCACAAATAACAATATTAGCAAGAAAGCACTGTTCCCCTCCTTCTACAATCCCAACTGCTTGCTCCCATTGCTGATCATTATCTTTTGTGAGGTAACGCACTAAAATATTTGTATCAAGTCCAATCACTTGCTCCCTCGCTGATTGTTTGTTCCATGTCTTCTAAAGTTGCTGACATCATTCCTTTTTTGTGCAAAATACCGGATAAATTTTTGATAGAGACATTGAGAGGAATAAGTTTAACTATCCCATTTTCATCAATAATAAAATCCACCTTACTTCCTGTGTCCAAGTTCAGATAATCTCTAATTTCTTGAGGAAGAGTTATTTGTCCTTTCGTAGTAATTATTGCGCCAGCCATTACTTAAACTCCTTACTTGAGTTTCTTACTTGATTATAACATCTGATATTGTTTATTATTTTAAATAAAAAACCGCTACAGAAATACTATAGCGGCTTAATTTAACAATTGCAGTTATGGTTAATTTTCAGATACGGAAGTTATACCATCCATTCCAGAACGGCTTCATCTTTGGTGTTAGTATTGCGAGATGGTGTTTCGCGTTCAAACTTCATGTGAATAGAACGGGTTTGCTCACCATCAGCCGCAACAGCTAAAATTGGGTAGTCAATTAAACCATCTTGGAAGGACATTTGGAAGCGGAATGTACCATCGGAATTAAGTTTAATAGGACGACCACCAATAGTAACAGTGGCATCGGGTTCAGTTGCACCGTAAACGATTAATTCCGCATCAGCGACTAACCAGAATTTGCGAGGACGAACTGGAACAGCAGAAGCGGAGAAACCAACACCAGACATTCCCACACCAGACATAGTTAAACCAGACATGGTAGGAACTGCCCACATACCTACGCCAGATGGGAAAATGTAGGAACTGATGGCTTGTTCGGGTGCAGCAGAACCGGGGACGTGCTGCATAGAACCGAAGATAGAACCTGCAACCCGTTGGGCTTCGGCAGATTCTGCCATGTCAAAGATTTGTTCATAAATGGGGTTGCCACCGCCAGCAGCAGCAGGAGTTGGTAATTTCTTGGATGGAGGTACTAATTCGTACAATGTCTTACCGCGCAGGTCTTGTTCAAAGTCTACGGTAATGAAGACATCTTCAATCCAGTCAGAAGGATAAACGGGGGGAATATGCACTCTAGCGGAACGTGCTAATACTAACCAACCACCATCAGCGGTGCGATAACCCACATCTATCACATAATCCCGATCGCTGACAGGAATTGGCAAATACCATTCTCTCGCTAGTTCATCAGCAGGGTATTCTTGAATACTGTGGGGACTTTGATAATCTATATCAATGTCTGTGACATCATAAATCCGCAGTGCTAGTTGTTGTCCACCTTGACGACGGAGTTCCTCTTTATGGTCGTTAGGCACATCCCAGTAAGTGTAAGCCCATTGAGGATCGCGGGGTAACAAAACTATTCGACTATCACCATAACCATTGGGTAAATCGGCTAGTGCTTCATCAACATCAGCTAGAGAACCGCCTGTACGATCTTCTTGACCTAGTTCAAATTTTGCTGCTTCCACGGTTTCTTGTGCCTCCTGATTACGAAATGAACTAAGGGAAAATTTGCTGCGTTGAACTTCTTCAATTGATGCTAACAACTGAGATTTACGCATTCTGCTATAACGAGATATACCATATTCACTAGCAACTTTACGTAATTGCCGCAGTGTCATCTCTTCTAGCGGTGGGCGTTCTTTTGCCATTAATTTGGCCTCCAGTAGTTTGAAAGTAAATTATTTCTTCCGGGTTAAAAAGTTTGATAAATATTTACCCAGATTTTTTTATTCCTGACTCCTGGTTGTGCGCCAGTTTTAAATTTGTTTACTGTCTGTTTTTTTATTTGCTATACAAGCCCCTTTAGATTCCTAGTTATGCTAAGGTCTCGCATTTCTTTGGGATCACCAAGATTTGTTAAGTAAATATTAACCAGTAAAACTCTCTAGGGATCAAGGGGTCTAAACAGGGGTTTTATGACATTTCACGTAGTTATAAGCCCTGCGGGGATCAAGATGTCATGGAATCTTAACATATTGCTCCCAGATAGAAAATTAGTGTCAAAGTTTGATGACATTGTAGTGGTCAGGAGTCAGGGGGAAGAAATAAAAATATAGTTCTCCTCCGATCCCCTGTCTCTTGCCCACTACAAAAACTTCTGAAGCACTGACATTCTCTGAATATGCCATTTACCATCTTTGCGAATTAAGTCATAGCGAACACGCAGATTTTCATTAGTAGACTTTTGTTGTTGACCATTTGCATAAAACTGTGTCGCTTCTTGTACCTTAGCGTCTACATATACACTATTTTTATCAATTCCCTTTTTGGAAACAGATAATACTTCTACAGTATGTTTATACTGGCGATATTTTTCTTGTTTTTGTTCTTCTTCCACTACGGACTGCCATTGTAATAAAGCTGGACCTGTTAAAATCTGATTTAAACCATCAATTTGATAATTTGATCCTAAAGCTGCTGCTTTAGCAGATAACCAAGTTTCAATTACTTCCTGGGCTGTTTCCTTTGTCAATTCTTCATCGGTGGGTTCGGGTTGACTGTTAGGATCAGGAATATTGATTGGTGATTCATTCAGTTGTATGGCTAACTGTTGTCCTTGTAATGAGGGACTGGGAAAAAGGATGTTTTTAATTAAGTTAAAACTTGTTGATGCTAATAACCATAAAACTAATAAGCTGCCTAATGATAAGAAAACTAACCAAACTAAGCGTGTTCTAGGGTCAAGGTTACGGAGAAAATTAGTTTGAGACTCTAATAAACGTCGAACTATGTTCTTGTTGCTGGCTTTGCGTCGTCTACGTTTGGGGTTTTGTGGGTTGGTAGCTTTAGCAGGATTACTATTATTTTGATGTGGTTTTTTGGGGTTGTTTGCTGGTGCTGAGTGGACAAAAGATGATTGACTTCTGACAGCACCATTATTAGTTACATGATTAGCAATTTGGGTAGGTTCAGACTGGGATGGAAGATGTGTTTCCGTTAAGTCAGAATGAGATAATTGGTGATGATTTTGCTGTGTTTCTCCGGTTGAATCGCTAGAGTAATGAGAATAATTAGTATCTGGTTGGGGAAATGATTGATGATTAATTACTGACCATTCATTGGTGATTTTGGCATCTGTGGGTAAAGATTCTAAATAAGCTTGTACTTGTCTGTCGGCAAAGTAGTCTTTTAAAGAGGCTTGCTGTTGGGCTAAATCTCGAAAATGGGGAAATACTTCTTGCTGTAACCATTGTTCGCTATATAAACATAGTCCTGGTAAGAGGTCTGGTGAGTCTTGGGATTTTTCCCGAATAAAAGCTAATGCTTCATATTCTTGGCTAAGTTCTAAAACACGGGTGGCTTCTTCGGTTTGTCCCATCAGCAAAGCACAGAAGGATTGCTCTAAATGCACATCTTGGCGTTTTCCTAAGTGCATTAACATTTGCTTGGCTTGACGAATTAAAGCTGGTTGTCTTTGGCTAAAACCCCTAGCAATTAAGGCGTATACAGCTAAGTATGTGGCAACGGCTGAGGGACGTTTACTTTCTAGTTCAAACAGTTTATGCTGTTCTGCCACTGTTAAATAATGACGAATTTGTTGGATAAAACGCAAAAAGTCATCTATATTTAAACCCGATTGATCATTACCACTGCCATCAATGCCGCCACGATCTTCTAAGATACTTTGTAGTAGTTCTAATCCTTGACGGCGTTGATTGATTTTTTCTGTTGCTAGTGCTAATAGTTCGAGGATGCGATAGGGACGAAGTTTGTAAAGATCCGCTATCATTTCTGCTCGCACAGTCGCAAATAATCCTTCTTTTGCTAAGAGCTCTTCACCAGTTTCTAAAGATATGGCTGCATTTTCATAATGACCTTGTTGCCATTGTTCCCGTCCTAGTTCTAGGCAAGCTAAGGAAACGGTGAGGATAATATCAGGTAGGTCTGGGTTTTCCTGTCTTTCAGCTTGGGTAACACCATGGCCTGTTTTGACACTAACTGGACTAGATTTGTTGACTAGGTGAGGACGACCCAGTTTTAATACCAGTTCATATTCCCCTAGTTCTTGGAGAATTAATAACGAGCCGAGAAATTGTTCTGGGCAAATTTCAATAGTGAGACTTTGGTTTTCTTGATATTTAGAGTTGTTATCGGCTATCGTTTGTGGGTTGTCTTCATCTGTGGTTGGGTTAGGTGTATAAACGTGGCCTAGATAAAGCTGATCGTAAGCTTTACGTTTTTGAGTATCTAATAATACCATGTAAGCTTGTTCGATCAGTTGTTTGCGAGAATATATAGCGGTACTTGAATATTCCCGTCGGGGTAGTTGGACAATGCGATCGCTGTATGCCTGTCGCAATTGTTCGTCGCTTGCCGCCAACGGTAGTCCTAAAATTCTGTAATAATCTAGAGGAATCCGCACAGTTTACTTCCCCTGTACTGTGTTCTCGTCAGGTCTTGTAAAAATTAACATAATTTAACTACAGCCTTTGCGGCTTCTAAAAGCGTCTCATAATCATAGCCTTATTAATACCGTATTTATCTAGTACCACAAGTGTAGATACTAACAGATATCTTATGTTTTGCCCTTAATTTTTCTAGATTTTCCGTCTCAAGTCGAAAACTTAGAGATTATGCTAATATGTGACTTAGCCAGTATAATCTAGTCTACATTTTAGACTATCCATTCGGAAGCACGCTCACCTAATTCAATGGGAATGCTAACTGCTTTACCAAGACGGGGGCGTTCTTTGGTTTCTGTGATAAAACTTTGTACTTGTTGCGTTCCTCCTAAAGCATTGAGATAATTAGCAATACTGTCCAAATGATCTTGGTAATCTGTTTCGCTCAAGGGGAAAGAAGCTTGGCCAAAGTATTTCCACATGATTTGTAGGAAGATTTTCCCCTGGGTGCGGCGAAACTGGACATCATAGGACTGTCCCCATTTCTCAATCAATAGTTGGCGTAATTCCTTTCCGGTCATAGTAATTTTGGATTTTGGATGTTGGATGTTGGATTTTGCTGTTGACTGTTGGTCACCTTTTGCCTCTTGCCTCTTGCCTGTTCCCTTGGCTTATTTAGATTTTACATTTAGTTATGATGTTAAGTTCCGTAACTCCAGTATGATAAGGATATAAAGAAATGTAATGCTAACAGAAAAGATGCTGACTGTGTCTTGCAACAAGAAAGCAGGGCATCGTTGTGGGCGTTATGATTTCGATTCGGATAAGAGTTGCTCCAGTGCTGGTACTCTTATCACAATGCTTAACAAATTACACAAACAGCGCGTAGATTATGGCTCAATTTTCTGAATCAGCAGATGTACCCGATATGGGTCGTCGTCAGTTTATGAACCTGCTCACTTTTGGGACTGTTACCGGAGTGGCTTTAGGTGCATTGTACCCTGTGGTTAACTACTTTATTCCTCCTGCTAGTGGTGGTGCTAGTGGCGGTACTGTAGCTAAGAATGAGTTGGGTAATGATGTTAGCGTCAGTCAATTTTTAGCAAGCCATAATGTAGGCGATCGGACATTAGTCCAAGGACTCAAGGGAGATCCTACCTATATTGTAGTGCAAAGCAAAGAAGCGATCACTGACTACGGAATTAATGCTATTTGTACCCACTTAGGTTGTGTTGTTCCTTGGAATGTGGCTGAGAATAAGTTTAAATGCCCTTGCCACGGTTCACAATATGACGCTACTGGTAAAGTAATTCGTGGTCCTGCGCCAAGATCCCTAGCTTTAGCTCATGCCAAAGCTGAAGACGACAAAATTGTATTAACCCCCTGGACTGAAACAGATTTCCGTACTGGCGATCCTGCTTGGTGGGCTTAATTCATTCCCGGTAATGGGTAATTGGTAATTGGTAAAAGTTTTCCAAATTCACCTCTTCCCTAATCTCCTTTTGACCTTTTCACCAATCACTAATTTTATTGTTGTCCTGACAGAGATGAGAAATGCCCGTACACCTGCGAGGTTAACTCGCGCCGCTAAAGTGATGTTAAATACATTGCTTATAGCGATCGCTACCGTGACTTTTTTCTTCACTAGCGATGTAGTCGTACCACAAACTGCTGCTGCCTATCCCTTTTGGGCACAAGAAACCGCACCTGAAACTCCCCGCGAAGCTACAGGGCGAATTGTTTGCGCTAACTGTCACCTAGCTGCCAAACCCACAGAAGTGGAAGTTCCTCAATCTGTACTTCCTGACACTGTATTTAAAGCTGTTGTCAAGATTCCTTACGATACCAGTGTACAACAAGTAGGGGCTGATGGTTCCAAAGTTGGCTTAAACGTCGGTGCTGTATTAATGTTGCCTGAAGGCTTCAAGATTGCGCCAGAAGATCGCATTCCTGAAGAAATGAAAAAAGAAGTCGGTGATATGATCTTCACACCTTACAAAGACGGTACAGATAATGTCGTCATTGTCGGTCCTTTACCCGGTGAAGAATATCAAGAAATCATTTTCCCTGTTCTTTCTCCCAACCCCGCTACAGACAAAAATATTCACTTTGGCAAATACTCTGTTCATGTAGGCGGTAATCGCGGCCGTGGACAAGTTTACCCTACAGGTGAAAAGAGCAATAATAATGCCTTCAATGCTTCTGCTGCCGGCACAATTAGCAAAATTGCTCAAACAGAAGATGAAGACGGTAACGTTAAAAATGTAGTTAGCATCAAAACCGAATCTGGTGATGTTGTTACTGACACAGTTCCCGTTGGTCCAGAGCTAATTGTGACTGAAGGACAAGCCGTTAAAACTGGTGATGCTTTGACTAACAACCCCAACGTTGGTGGTTTTGGTCAAATAGATACAGAGGTTGTTTTACAAGATCCTTCCAGAGTAAGCTGGTTAATTGCTTTCATCTGTTTAGTGATGTTGGCACAAATAATGCTAGTTCTGAAGAAGAAACAAGTAGAAAAAGTCCAAGCTGCTGAAATGAATTTCTAAATCCAATACCTTGTCCAAATTGGAAAAAGTCTTGATTTGTAGGCTGGTTTGGAGAATGTAAACCTTCGCAAAGCAATAGCATGAAACACAACAAATGCGTTGGGTTGCGCTGTCGCTTAATCTAACAAAGCAGAAAATGGACAAGGTATTGTAAATCATGGCTATGATTTATGTGATTAATTACAAAAATCACAGTTGAGGATGCTTAAAAATTCTTTGCTAAATCATCAGCTATTTGACAGGCAAAAGCCTGTCTTTTTTTATATTTGGTAATTGGTGATTGGTAATTGGGAGTAAATAAATGACAGAAACTATAAAGTCTTTTGATGTTGATCATCTATTAGTAAATATTTATGCTTCTGAAGCGGAAATGGCGAAAAATGTGGCTAAAATTACACATCAGTATTTACAAAATTTGCTTCAGACACAGGATACAGTTGCAATTTTATTAGCTACAGGTAACTCCCAAATTCGGTTTTTAGATGCTTTGATTGCTTTAGGAGGAATAGATTGGTCACGGATAACCTTATTCCATTTAGATGAATATTTGGGAATTACATCCGACCATCGGGCGAGTTTTCGTCGTTATTTGCGGGAACGGGTAGAGCAAAAAGTATGTCCTCATGGATTCTATTATATAGAAGGGGATACATTACAGCCAATAGCAGAGTGCGATCGCTATACTAAACTTTTAGAAAATCAACCCATAGACCTATGCTGTTTAGGGATTGGTGAAAATGGACATTTAGCATTTAATGACCCCGCAGTTGCAGATTTTCAAGACCCTGCTAAAGTTAAACTTGTTAAACTGGATGACAGAAATCGTCAGCAACAAGTAAATACGGGATATTTTACTAATTTAGCAGATGTTCCCCAATACGCATTTACTGTCACTATTCCCATGATTTGTAGTGCTAAAAAAATTATTTGTTTAGCACCAGGACAGAGAAAAGCTAAAGTAATAAAAACTATGTTAACAGAAGATATTATTCATCATTGCCCGGCTTCTATTTTACGCCAAAAACCACAAGCTACATTATTTTTAGATGTTAATTCTGCGAGTTTATTATCTTATTGAATAACAAGATCCCCGACTTCTCAAAGAAGTCGGGGATCTGAATCAATCATGTTGCATTAAATGACCATCTTCCATATTAATTATCCTGTCAGCAATATCTAAAATCCGGTTATCATGAGTAACCATTAAAATAGTACAATTTCGTTCTTTTGCTAAATGCTGCATTAAAGTTACCACATCTCGTCCTGATTTGCTATCTAACGCTGCCGTAGGTTCATCAGCTAAGACCAATTTAGGATGACCAACCAAAGCGCGAGCAATAGCGACCCGTTGCTTTTGTCCACCAGAAAGATCAGCAGGATAATAATTAGTTCTATCTCCTAATTTCACAGATTGAAGCATTCTTTCTGAATAGATATAAGATTCTCTTGACGAAATATTTCGTTGTAATTCTAAAGACATTTGGACATTTTGCATAGCTGTTAAGAAATCGAGTAAATTATGGGCTTGAAAAATATAACCAATTTGCCGACGTATTTGTACTAATTTTTCATTACTAGCTCCTAATAATTCCTGTCCATTAAACTTTAAACTACCCTCTTGAACAGAACGTAAACCACCAATTAATGTTAATAATGTAGTTTTTCCTGAACCGGAAGGACCAGTCATAATTACAATTTCTCCGGATTTAATCGTTAAATTAATATCAAATAAAGTTTGAGTCCGTAATTTACTATGACCAAAGTAATGGTTGAGATTTGTAATTTCCAAAATAGCGGTAGAAGATAAATATGACATCATGAGTTAATTAAAAATTTCCGCAGGGTCTACCTTACGCAGTTTATTAGTAGAAAAGAAACCAGAAGTCAAACACATAAAAATGACAGAACTAAATACTAATAATCCCTTGCTTAAATCCATGACAATTGGTAATTTAGTTGCGTCTTTAGCTAGATCATATAGTCCTAAAGAAATAGCAAATCCGGGAATATAACCCAAAATAGCTAGGATTACAGCTTGCTGAAATACAACATTTAAAAGATATTTATTTTTAAATCCCATAGCTTTGAGTGTAGCAAATTGAACAAAATGAGTAGATATATTACTATAAAGAATTTGATAAACAACAATTACACCGACTACAAAACCCATGATTACCATTAAATTAAATACAAATCCAATGGGTGTTCTTAATGTCCAATAGTTTTTTTCAAATTCAATAAATTCTTGGCGAGTCATCACCGTTACATCATCAGGTAAATTAGCAGATAAGGTTGCTAAAATTGTTTGTGGATTAACATTAGGTTGTAGATGAATTGAGCCTATATCTAGTTCATTTGCTCTGCGTTCTGGAAATATTTTCAAAAAAGTAGAAGAACTAACAATTAAATTTCCATCTACACCAAAGGAAGGTCCAAGAGTAAATAAACCGCTAACTTTAACTTTATAACCAATAGTCCCCAAATAGCTAAATATTTCGATAGTTATAGGTTGTTTTTTTTGAAAATATTCCGCAATTGGTCCAAATTCTGGACGTGCAGCGCGATCAAAAAATACTTGATCAGGAATTTTGAGTAATTGAAAATCCTGTTCTACCTCTGGTAATCTAAAGATAGATTTAACTGGCTCAAATCCTAACACATAAATAGGATATTTGCGCCCATTAACAGGATTTTTTAGTTTAGCAAATTGTACATATAAAGGTTCAACTGATTTTATGCCATTAAAACCCAATATCTGATATAAACGACTGCGAGGAAAACTTTGAGTAGAAGTCAAGGATTTATATTGGGAGCTAATTAAAAACAAATCTCCCTTGAGATGTTTATGAACTTGAGTAGCACTAGCATAAAGAGCATCTTGAAACCCAATTTGCATAAACATTAAAACAGCTACAAAAGCAATACCAGCTAGGGCAACAAAAAAGCGTACTTTTTGTTTTACTAATTGTAGCCAAGCCAGAGGTATATTGAGAATCATCTTTTCCTTCCTAAATCTGTATTCGTTATCAAACTATTAGAATCATCCTAATCAAACAAATCATAGTTTAGGCTTATATTTGAATCACTGCCTGTACTTGTAAATTAGTTAAACTAGAAACTCGTTGATTATCTGCTAAATTATCAATGCGAATTTTGACATCAACTATTTTATTATCTGTATCTGAACCAGGATTAGTATTGAAGATATTTTGTCTACCAACTTGCAAGCCAATATCTGTAACAGTCCCCTTAATTTTTCCATTAAAAGCTTCACTGGTTATCGTTACTGATTGACCTAAACGCACTTTTTTAATATCGGTTTCGTAGACTTCTGCAACCACATACATTTGTTGAGTTTGTCCTAATTCTACTATGCCTTTATTGCCAATTATTTCTCCTGGAAAAGTATTAACTTTTAGGACTTGACCATTAATAGGTGAACGGATAGAACTTAAATTTAGCTCGGCTTGGGCTTGTTGTACAGAGGCTTTAGCACTTGCTACATTTGCTTGGGCTAATTGGATATCTGTAGGGCGAATTTCGGCAATACTATTAAGTCTAGCTTGAGATTCACTTAATTGCTTTTGCAAAGTTTCTATAGTCCGTTTCAGATTAGCATTAGCTTCATTAAGTTGTTGTTTTACTGTATCCCTACGTAATCTTCTCGTATCTGCATCAGAAGCAGAAATAGCGCCATCTTGATATAATTTTTGATATCGTTGATTTTCGGTTTCTGAATTTTTTAATTCAGCTTCTAAACGAGCAATTGTAGCTTTTTGAGTAAAAAATGATCCCCTTAATTCAGCTTCTAAACGGGAAATTGTGGCTTTTTGAGCGGAAATGTCACCTCCTTTTGCACCAGCGTATACTTGTTGAAGATTCGCTACACTAACTTCTAATTGTCGTTTAGCTTTTTCTAAAGCGGCAAGATTAGGAATATAACTATCAAGAATTGCTATAACTTGTCCTTGACGAATTTTGTCTCCTTTTTTCACCAAAAGTTGATTAACTCTTACCCCTGTTTGAGAATTTGGTGCGGAAAGACGAATTACTTCTCCTTGGGGTTCTAAACGTCCTAAAGCAGCAACACCAGTAATTTTAGGTGCTGAATTAGGGGTAATAGGAGACATTAAAGAGACTGATTTAGAAGTTTTTTGAAAATATGAAATGCTATAGATAGATATGACACTAGTAGCTATAATCCCAGTGCTTCCTAACATTATTATCCATAAACTTATGGGTTTTGGAAATGAGTGCTTGTCTTTGTGTACCATAATTTTGTAGTATAAATTAGGAAATATGACAGTATTTCTAACTCTAAATAAAAGATAGAACAGCCACTACACTTGATAGCATCTCTTGAGAACCTTATCACCTTATATCTAATTTATATCTTGCATTATTACTAAAGTCAAAGTCTAGAAACCTAATAGTTTACTAGGTTGGGTAATGCTGAATAATCCCGATTCATAACCTGCAAGATATCAGTCTAAAATAAATATCGAATAAAATAAATATTCAGTTATCAGAAGTTAAATACAACTTTGAAAACTTGATTATTTAAAGCCATATAAATTATCCATCATTAATCAGATATATTAAATAATTCTGGGATGAGATAATTTTAATATGGTGGGCATTGCCCACCTTATGATGTTCCTAGAATATAGGAAAAAATAAAGAAAGGATAGGATAGGTAATTGGTAATTAGGCGGTGAATATTAGCACTTACCAATATAATAATTTTATTTATTTAGCACTACCTCTTTCTCTTTTTTCTTCCGCATAATTGCTAAGTATTCGCTCCGTGTTCCATCTACTCGATAATGATCACAAATTTGACAAAGTTTGAGAAGATCCAACCGACTAAAGATTTTTTGATGTTCAATAGCGTTATCATTACGCCACCGCCAAAATGTTGTTCTATCAATTCGGCGATTGCTTTCAGGCCATCTCCTCCGTGAAAGAAAATCTACTAATTCATCCTCATGAAATGAGTAACCTTTTGGTAACTTGAGGAGGTCTTCTCGTAACTCATTCAGCGGGATGAGTGGATCTAATTCAGATAGTCTCATGCCAGCAATTCCTTGTAGTTTTGTTAATTCCAATATTGCAGAAGCCAAATGATGCAATAATTTTAATTGACTAATTTTGCCTGATTTAATTATTTACATTAAACTGATTTTTTTCTAATTTCAACCTATATGCAACAAGTTGTTTCATAAAACCTCGTTTATGCCAATATATTGGTAATTTTAAAATTGTAAGTCTTAAAATCTCAAGTTACTATATCTTGCTAATTTGCCATTATCTCAAACTTTTGACTTTAGTTAACAAAAAGATAGGTTTTTAATTCCTCAGATATATTTTATGGTAACTAGTTTAACAAAAATTAAAAAATATCTCTGGAGATAGATGTGAAAGTTGAATATTTAGAGTAACTAAAAATTATATGGTAATCCTAGTTACTTTGAGAACAACTTTCAGGAAATATATTTAATGGTGATTACCCACTACAACAGGACTTACAGAAAATATCTCTCACACTCTCTTTTATTCCTGTTCTTCATGAACGTGGTTCATTCTTTCGTAACTTATACGTAACTCCTATATAGTTAATAATTAGTATAGGAAAAATTATGAATTAAAGATAAAGATCGTAATAAGTTGATCTTAGAATATGCAATCTCTATGCAACTTTGGTCAAAATGGCTAAAACTTAGATAATAATGATTGTATTGGATAAGTAAAAAAGAATTTTTCTACAACTCTATCAATTTTTCATTTGCACGACTTTTTTAAGTTGCACATAGGTAGCTGATGAGTTGCGATAGTGTTGTCACCACAATGTAATAATTCAGATAGAAATCTGATAGAAATTTAATGCCTAGGCTAGAAAATAAATCAGCCTATGTTCACGATGAGAATATTGACAGGACTTTGATTTAATTGAGGTACAATTCCCACGGGAAAAACTTCGACTGTGTTAGTACGAGGATACCCAAATCAGCAAATTTTTATCATTAATATCTGTATCTCATTTAGCTGAAAATTATCTTCTATTCACCTCTAGATTGCGAGATTAAAAGAGGGAAACATGATCATGGCTGCTTCCCAACTTGAAGCTGCTTTCGCACAGTTACAAGATGAAATTAGTAACTGTGAAAAGTCTGTACTTAAAATGATAAATCTGAAAAGAAAAATGACTGATACAACAAAAATGAAAAATGAAATTAATGCCAAATTGCGAACAACTAATGTAGCAATTATTGGGATGGCTTCTATTTTTCCCCAGGCGAAAAATTTACAAGAATACTGGGAAAATATTATTCAGGAAGTAGATTGTATTACTGATATTCCTCCCTCCCGTTGGCAGATAGATGATTATTATGATCCAGACCCAAAAGCACCAGATAAAACCTATTGTAAACGGGGAGGTTTTTTACCGGATATTGATTTTAATCCCATGGAATTTGGCTTACCTCCCAATATTTTGGAGGTGACAGATATTTCCCAATTGCTGGGTTTGGTAGTAGCTAAAGAGGCAATGGAAGATGCAGGTTATGGTGCATCTCGCAAATTTAATCATGAACGGACAGGGGTAATATTAGGGGTAGCAATTGGCAGACAATTAGCCGTTCCTTTAGGTGCAAGATTGCAATTTCCAGTTTGGGAAAAAGTTCTCAAAAGTAGTGGTTTATCGGATGAAGATACGCAAAAAATCATCGAAAAATTGAAAAGTGGCTATGTCCAATGGGAAGAAAACGCCTTCCCCGGAATGTTAGCAAATGTGATTTCTGGACGTATCGCCAACCGTTTAGATTTAGGCGGAATGAACTGCGTAGTTGATGCAGCCTGTGCTAGTTCTTTAGGTGCATTAAGAATGGCTATTAGCGAGTTAGTGGAACATCGCGCCGACATGATGATAACTGGCGGGGTGGATACGGATAACTCTATTTTCGCCTATATGTGCTTTAGTAAAACTCCGGCAGTATCACCTGGGGATAAGGTCAGACCATTTGATGCTGATGCGGATGGGATGATGTTGGGGGAAGGCGTGGGAATGCTGGTACTCAAGCGCCTAGAAGATGCAGAAAGAGATGGCGATCGCATCTATGCAGTCATTAAAGGTGTTGGCAGTTCTAGCGACGGTAAGTATAAAAGTATCTATGCACCCCGTCCCGAAGGTCAAATTAATGCGTTGCATCGAGCCTATTCTGACGCAGGTATTTCTCCTGCCAGTGTAGGACTAATTGAAGCCCATGGCACAGGAACAATGGTAGGAGATCCTACAGAATTTTCCTCAATTACCAGCGTTTTTGGCGAAAATAACCCGAAAAAACAGCATATTGCTTTAGGAACTGTCAAATCACAAATTGGTCATACTAAAGCGGCTGCTGGTGCAGCAAGTTTAATTAAAGCGGCTTTGGCGTTGCATCACAAAGTCTTACCACCTACGATTAATGTCAGCAAACCCCATCCTAAACTGAATATTGAGAACTCGCCATTTTACTTAAATACGGAGACTAGACCTTGGGTAAGTCATCCTACCCAACCGCGTCGGGCTGGAGTCAGTGCCTTTGGTTTTGGTGGTACTAATTATCATGTCGTGTTAGAGGAATATCAACATGAACATCATCACCCTTATCGTCTTCACCATCATCCACAATCATTACTGCTATTTGCCCCAACGGTTTCAGAGTTGCTATCTCGTTGTCAACAAATCCAACAGCAACTACAAAGTGATAGTAAAGAAAAATACTATCAACAACTAATTTTAGACTCTAAATCAACAGAAATACCTCCTAGTTATGCCAGGTTTGGCTTTGTAGCGAATAATGCAGCGCAAGCAGAGGAATTTTTACAAGTCGTGATCACGACGTTAACACAAAAGCCTGAAGCCGAATCATGGGAACATCCTCAAGGCATTTACTATCGGCAAGCAGGGATAGACACGAAAGGTAAAATAGTAGCTTTGTTTTCTGGACAGGGTTCACAATACCTAAATATGGGGCGGGAGTTGGTGATCAACTTTCCTTGCTTACGCCAAACCTATACTCATATAGATAGTCTTCTATGTGAAGATAGGTTACAGTCTCTATCAAGTGTAGTATTTCCGCCGCCAGTTTTTGATCAACAACAAAAACAAATTCAGTTAGCAACATTGCAAAAAACTGAATATGCACAACCGGCAATTGGTGCGTTTAGTGCAGGATTATATAAAATATTGCAACAAGGAGGATTTAAACCCGATTTTGTCGCCGGTCATAGCTTCGGAGAATTAACCGCTTTATGGGTTGCAGGTGTATTAAGTGAAGAAGATTATTTGTTCTTAGTGAAAGCTAGAGGACAAGCCATGGCTACACCTGAAAATTCAGATTTTGATGCCGGGGCAATGTTAGCTGTGAAAGGTGATATTAGCCAAATTCAGGAAGTAATTAAAAACTTTCCCCAAGTCGCAATTGCTAATAAGAATTCTCAACAACAAGTAGTATTAGCTGGAAAAAAAGAGGAAATTAATCAAGTTCAAAAAGTTCTCAAACAGCAAGGATTTTCTACATTTTTATTAGGAGTTTCCGCAGCCTTTCATACACCATTAGTATCTCATGCCCAAAAACCTTTTGCCCAAGCCATTGAAAAGGTAAATTTCAACGAACCAGAAATTCCTGTCTATACTAATGTTACAGGTAAATCATATCCTCAAGCACCCCATTTAATTCAAAAAATTCTCAAAGAACAATTGTTAAATCAGGTATTATTCCAGCAAGAAATTGAAAATATCTATGCTGCTGGTGGTCGTTGCTTTGTAGAATTTGGACCCAAAAATGTCCTCACCAATTTAGTCAAAGAGATTTTACATGATCAACCTCACATAGCTATAGCTATAAATCCAAATTCTAGCAAAAATAGCGATAGAAGTCTAAGAGAAGCCATAGTTCAATTACAGGTAACTGGTGTATCTTTGCAAAATTTAGATCCCTATCAAGTCCCTACTCATATTCCTGAAACTAATCCTCAGCAAAAAGTTTTGAATGTACGTTTAAATAGTACCAACATTAGTGAAAAAACTCAAAAAGCCTTTGCTAAAGCTTTAGAAAATGGTCATTCTGTCACGATAGCATCTCCCCAAGCAACAGTTAATAATAAACCTCCAACTTCATTTAATCACAATCATCAATCACAGAATAATAACAAACCCCCAACTTCATTTAACGGAAATCATCAGTCACAGGGTGATGATAAACCCCCAACTTCATTTAACGGAAATCATCAGTCACAGGGTGATGATAAACCTCCAACTTCATTTAATGGTCAATTAGAAAAAGTTGAAATTCAGCCTCAAGATTATGAAAAGGTTATTCATAGCTTAGAAAATTTCATCACAGAATTTAGTCAGCAACAAAGAGATATTATCCACGTTCATGAACAATCTTTGCAAAATCAAACAGAATACACAAAGACATTTTCTCAATTAATGGAACAACAGTATTCATTATTGAAAAATAGTGAACTTACTGAAGATCAATTCCAAACTCAGCAATTAGCAATTTCTAATTCTGAACGGAACATGATGCGGTTTCATGATCATCAAGGTGATACCCTCCGCATTCATGAACAATATCTCAAATATCAACAGGAATATACCCAATATTATTTTCAACTTCTGCAACAACATTTTCATTTATTGACTTCAGAAAATAGAGTCATTAACTACGTAAATCATTCTCAATTTCCAGATATTGTTGCCAGAGAAATTATTGTTTCTCCACCAATTTTAGAGGAATTAGAAAAGGATGAAAAAACGATTACTGTAGTTCCTAAAACTCCAATTAAAATAGACAAAGCTACCCTTAGTCAAACTCTGCTAAACGTTGTCAGCGAAAAAACAGGTTATCCTGTAGAAATGCTCGAACTATCCATGGATATGGAAGCAGATTTGGGAATTGACTCTATTAAACGAGTGGAAATTCTAGGAGGTTTATTAGAACTATATCCCGACTTACCTCAACCTAACCCTGAAGAATTAGGACAATTAAGAACCTTGGAACAAATTGCAGAATATATGCAGAATTTAGTTCCAGATATTGTCAATCAAACAGTTGAATTATCAACAGAATGTATTGCTACAGAAATCTTAGCAGCAGTTCCCCAACCTGAATTAATTAAATCTACACTGGAAGTTGAGGAACAAAAACAACCAATAGAAATTCCCGCAGATTTAAGCCATATCTTGCTAACAGTTGTCAGCGAAAAAACAGGTTATCCTGTAGAAATGCTCGAACTATCCATGGATATGGAAGCAGATTTAGGAATTGACTCTATTAAACGAGTGGAAATTCTAGGAGGTTTATTAGAACTATATCCCAACTTACCGCAACCCAACCCCGAAGAAATTGGAGAATTGAGAACTTTAGGCGAAATTGCCAATTATATACAGCAACAATTTCAGGGAATTACTAAGTTATTAACTGGAGAAATAGTAGATGTCAAAATCAATAAATCTCAACAAAATATCCGTCGTAGTATTGCGAAACTACAGCAACTTCCCACACCTGATAGGTTAGAATTTTCACTTCCTGAAAATCACATTGCATTAATCACTGATGATGGTTCTGATACTACTAAAAAATTAGCAGAAAGTTTGATAGCCAAAGGTTGGAAAACTGTAGTTTTAAGTTTTTCTGGTATCCAATCTACTGTTAATGAAGGAATCAATAGAGTAGTTTTAACTGATTGGAATGAACATAGTTTACAAGAACAGTTAAAACACATTACTAATGATTATGGTACTGTAGCTGCATTTATCCATCTGCACCCAGTCACATCATTAGAAATAGAGAAATCTATTCTTCTCCATGTTTTCTTAATCGCCAAATATCTCAAAGAATCACTCAATGAAGCTGCAAAACTTGGACGTAGTTGTTTTATTAACATTGCACATTTAGATGGAGAATTTGGATTAGGAGAAACCCATAATTTTAGTGCAATTGCAGGAGGACTATTCGGACTTAGTAAGAGTATTAATCAAGAATGGGAAAATGTATTTTGTCGTTCCCTTGACTTAAATCCAGATTTAAATGCAGAAACATCTGTAAAATACATTCTTGATGAAATTCATGATCCCAATTTGTTAATTCAAGAAGTAGGATATAGTAGCAAAGGCAGAGTTACTTTAACTGCAGATTATGCACCTTTAAGCAGCACCAATTCTCACCGAGAAATTACCAAAGATCAAGTATTTTTAGTTAGTGGTGGTGCAAAAGGAATCACAGCCCAATGTGTAATTAAAATTGCCCAAGAATATCAATGTAAATTTATTCTCTTAGGGCGTTCCAGTCCAGAAGATGAAGCAGTTTGGGCAGAAAACTGTGAAAATGAAGCGGAATTAAAACAGCGAATTTTAGATAATTTCCAAGCACAAGGGGAAAAACCAACCCCGATAATGGTGCACAAAAAGTATCAAAAGATTTCCTCACAAAGAGAAATTCAAAATACTCTCAAAGCTATTAAACAAGCAGGAGGAGAAGCAGAATATCTGAGTGTTGATATTACTGATGCAGTATTACTAGAGTCAAAACTTGCAGATGTAATTGAACGGTTTGGGGCGATAACTGGCATAATTCATGGTGCAGGAAACTTAGCTGATAAACGCATTGAAAAAAAATCAATTCAAGATTTTGAAAATGTTTATGCAGCTAAAGTTACAGGTTTAGAAAATCTCCTCCAGTGTGTACCAGCAAGTCAATTGCAATATTTAGTTTTGTTTTCTTCTGTAGTGGGATTTTATGGGAATGTGGGACAATCAGATTATGCCCTAGCTAATGAAATCCTAAACAAATCTGCCCATTTAATTAAACATAATTACCCTAGTTGTCATGTCATGGCTATTAACTGGGGTCCTTGGGAAAGTGGCATGGTATCACCAGAATTAAAAAAGGCTTTTGTAGAAAGAGGAATTGAAGTTATTCCCGTAGAAACAGGAACACAAATATTAGTTGATGAACTCCATAATACCGACCAAAATACAGTTCAATTAGTGATTGGTAGTCCTTTAATTTATGTTCCTCCGACTTTATCAAATGAGTTAAAAACCTATCGCATTAAACGCCAGTTAACATTAGCAGAAAACCCATTTTTACAGGATCATGTTATTGCTGATCGTCCCGTACTTCCAGCTACCTGTGGGTTATTATGGATGACTAATGCTTGTGAACAACTTTATCCAGGATTTACAGCCTTTAGTTCTCCTAATTTCAAAGTTTTAAAAGGCATAGTTTTTGATGATAGCATCACAAATGAATATCTTTTAGAAATTCAAGAACTTGCGAAATATGAAAATCAAGAAATAGAATTTGCTGCTAAAATTAGCAGTAAGACAGCAGACGGAAAAATTCGCTATCATTTCAGCACAAATCTAATTCTCAAGCGAGAAATTCCCACACCTCCAAATTATGTAAACCTCAACTTTAATCAAGATGAGAACTTTCTTAAAACTAATCAAGAACTCTATCAAGTAAATACTGCTAGTCTATTTCATGGAGTTACTTTTCAAGGCGTAAAATCTGTTTTAAATGCTAGTCCTAGTAAAATAACCATTGAATGTTGTTTAGCAGAACCAACACCACAGCAACAGGGACAATTCCCAGTGCAAACATTCAATCCCTACATTGCAGATGTCCAGATTCATTCCCTCTGGATTTGGACACAACACTTTCATCAAGTTGGATGTTTGCCATCAGAAATTAAGCAATTTGAGCAATTTGCAAAAGTTCCCTTTGGTGAAACATTTTATGTAACTTGTGAAGTGCAATCAAAAACCGAATCATCAGTAATTACAGATGTGATTACCTATAACCGCCAAGGAGAAATTTATAATCGTATGATTGGTGCGAAAGGAACAATTTTACCAAATCAAATAGCCAAATATTAGATATTTTACCCGTAGGGGTAATTCATTAATTACCCCTACTCCTCTGTGTTATGCGCTGTATGCACGCTTCGCGAACATTTCTAAAAAATTCTAAAAAATGGAGAATGATAATGAAAACAATTGCCCAAAATCAAAAATTAGCAATTATCGGTATGGATTGTTTTGTTAATAATTCACCAACATTAAATCAATTTGAACGATTAATTTATGAAACGAAACAAAATATAGTTATATCTCATGATTCTTGCCCCAGTCCCACGATTATCTATTCCGCTTTAGAAAATGCTAAAATTAAACCAGAAACCAAGCTAGGATTAATCATTATTTCTCCCACAGAAAATTCAGCTAAATTAGCTAATTATGTTTCATGTGAATTAGCCTTTTTTGCTGAAGAGAAGTCTATTTTATCAGCCTTGGATGTAAGTCAAAACTTATTAAATACTAAACAAGTAGAAACTGTTTTAATCGTCGGCATAGATAACAATCATCCCATAGAAAGTAATATAGATGTACCTACTTTCAGTTATGACCAAAACGCCAAAGGTATTATTAAAACATCAGGTGCAGCCGCAGTAGTATTACAATTGCATGAAACAGCCCAGCAACAAAATCATTGCATCTATGCAGTTATTGATAGTTTGAGTGTGACAAAACACTCTCCAAATCATCCAGAAACTATTAATCAAGTTTGTCAAAAGGCATTTCAAAAAGCAGATATTCAATCCGCAGATATTGGTTATTTAGAAGTAGTTGCCAGTGGTATTCCCGACGCAGATATAGCAGAAATTCAAGGGTTAATATCAGCCTATCAGACAGGGGAAATAAATCTGAGTTGTGCACTAGGTAGCGTTAAAGCAAATATTGGCAACACACAAGCTACAGCAGGAATATTTAGCCTCATTAAAACCGCACTTTGTCTATATCATCGCTATATTCCCGGTGTTCCCCAATGGTCTCATCCTCAACAACCAGAAATGTGGAGTAAAAGTCCTTTTTATGTCGCAATAGAATCAAAACCTTGGTTTTTAGAACCTGGTGCGACTAAAAGAATTGCTGCAATAAATATGATGGAAGATGATGATACCTATGGACATTTAATTTTATCAGAAGACATCAGCCAAATAGAACATAATAGCAAATATTTAGCAGAAATGCCTTATTATTTATTTACTATTGCGGCTGATGATCGTTCTTCTTTGTTAACACAAATAACCGCACTTCAAGAAAATATCACAGATGTTTCTTCTCTATCTCAACTTGCTAGTGATTATTTTCAAAAATATCAACAATCTCAAAAATTAACCTATGCCTTAGCAATTCTAGCACGAAATTTAGAGGAGTTAAAACGGGAAATTGTTAGGGCAATTCAGGGAGTAAATATTGCTTTCGATACTGGTAAGGATTGGCAAACTCCTTTAGGTAGTTATTTTACCGTTAACCCCCAAGGAAAAAAAGGTTATGTAGCCTTTGTTTATCCTGGTTCTTTTACTTCTTATATCGGACTAGGAAGAAATATTTTTCGTCTTTTCCCCCAATTATATGATGATGCTGTCATTAGGAGTGTTTATAATCGAGTCGCTAACATTGAAAAAATTATCTATCCTCGCAGCATCAATAAATTATCAAAAAGACAACTAGAAAGCATAGAACAAACATTAATAGATGATCCCGTCTCTATGCTGGAATCAGAAGTTGGCATAGCCGGTTTAATGACAGCAATTCTTAAAAATAATTTCCAGATTAAATCACCATACAGTTTTGGTTATAGTCTGGGCGAAACTAGCATGATGTTAGCCCAAGGTGTCTGGACTAGCTTTAAAAGTACCAGTGATTACTTGAACTCATCCCCTCTATTTAAAACCCGACTGTCTGGCCCAAAAAATGCAGTTCGTCAGCATTGGGGATTACCTTTAATTCATGAAAGTAAAAGCGAAGAATTTTGGAGTAACTACATTTTAATATGTTCACCTTCTGAAGTGCAAGAAGTGCTAAAAAATGAACAACGGGTTTATATGCCTTTAATTAATACACCCGAAGAAGTAGTTATTGCTGGTGAAACCCAAACTTGTCAAAAAGTTATTCAAACCTTAAAGTGTGATGCCTTTCCTACATCAATTAATCATGTAATTCATTGTGAACCAATGTACTCTGAATATGATGAATTAGTGAAAGTTAATACCTTGCCAACTCAAGCAAATTCAGACACTATTTTCTATTCATCTGCTGATTATTCACCCATTACAATTGATAGTCATTTAATCGGCAAAAATATTGCTAAAGCTCTTTGTCATCAACTAGATTTCCCTCGCTTAGTCAATCATGTTTATAATGATAATATCAGAATCTTCGTTGAAGTTGGTGTTGGCAGTAACTGTAGTCGTTGGATTAGCGAAATTCTCAAAAATAAAGAACATCTGACTGTATCTGTTAATAGACGAGGTGTAGATGATCATACCTCTATTATTAAAGCATTAGCTAAACTTTTTAGTCATCGAGTTGAGTTGGATTTATCACCTTTATATTCTCTTCCAGAGAGCAAAGTTAACCAAGATAGAAATTACAAAAATCAATCATTTCTACAAAATGATTCATTATTAAATTATGAACGCAAAATGAAATCCATTCCTAATTATCAGAGTTTAAATGATAATAATAGTCGTCTATCTAAAGCACATGGATTTTTATTACAATCTCGGCAAACATCACTCCAACAACTGAGTTTATTTCTTCAGCAACAACTAGATGTGTACAAAAAAATGGTTATAGAGGCCAAACAAGAAAAATAGATTTACATTTAGGAACTTATTAATCAAGTTCTTAAATCTACTGGTGGGCATTGCCCACCCTACAAAATCATGAAGGTTATCAAGTTTGATAATTAGAGGTTAAATAACGTGAATCATTTAACAAATAAGTTGCCACAAAAACTCAATTTTTATCGTTCAATGAATAACAATTATCAGAGATGGCAAGGTGATTTAAATACTGTATCCTTTGATGCAAAAACTATTAAAGATAAACTGATGAATTTGAATTTACCTTGTTATATTCTTGAAAAAGAAGGAGAAATTGGCATTAGCAATCAAGGCAATTTATCATATAGTGCTAACGGTAAAAATCAGGATCTAGAAATGGTTTTATCTGTTCCTGCCATAGCATTTAATCAATTAGGTGATCCGAATTTTCTAGAGTTTTATGGCGTAAAATATGCTTATGCAACTGGAGCGATGGCTCAAGGTATTGCATCTGAAGAAATGGTAATTACTCTAGGGAAAGCCAATATTTTAAGCTCCTTTGGTGCAGGTGGTTTATCTCCTCATCGAGTAGAAACAGCAATTCATAAAATTCAAGGAGCTTTACATAACAAACCCTATGCTTTTAACTTACTTCATAGTCCTAGTGAACCTGCTATAGAACGGCGTTTAATTGATTTGTATTTACAGCATCAAGTCAGGATAATTGAAGCCTCTGCATTCTTAGATTTGAGTGATAATATAGTCTACTATCGGGCGGCTGGACTAAGTTTAAATTCAGCTAATGAAATCGAAATCAAAAATAAAATCATCGCTAAGGTTTCCCGTCGAGAAGTTGCTACTAAATTTCTTCAACCCGCACCCACAAAAATCATTAAACAATTAGTTGAAAAAGGGTTAATTAGCGAATTGCAAGCTAATCTTGCGGAAAAAATTTCCTTAGCTGATGATATTACCATAGAGGCAGATTCAGGTGGACATACAGATAATCGTCCTCTAGTTTGTTTATTACCTTCTATCCTAGAATTAAGAGATGAAATTCAACGCAAATATGGTTATGAAAAACCTGTAAGAATTGGTGTTGCCGGGGGAATTTCTACACCTCAATCAGCATTAGCAGCTTTTATGATGGGTGCAGCATATATTGTTACAGGTTCTATTAATCAATCTTGCCTGGAAGCTGGTACTTCTGCGTATACAAAAAAGTTACTAGCAGAGGCAGAAATGACAGATGTAATGATGGCACCGGCGGCAGATATGTTTGAAATGGGAGTAAAACTGCAAGTGCTGAAAAAAGGAACTCTCTTCCCACTGCGCGCTCAAAAACTATGGGAATTATATAAAAACTATAATTCAATCAGCGAAATTCCTCCAAATGAAATAGAAAAGTTGGAAAACCAAATTTTCCGAAAAACAATTACCGAAATTTGGCGAGAGACATCTGCTTATTTATCCCAACGTAACCCCGAAAAATTAAGTAAAGCAGCCAACAATCCTAAACTAAAAATGGCATTAATATTTCGCTGGTATTTAGGACTATCTTCCCGATGGTCAAACAATGGAGAAAAAGGTCGAGAAATTGATTATCAGATTTGGTGTGGCCCAGCTATGGGAAGCTTTAATAATTGGGTACGCGGTTCTTATTTAGCAGATGTTAATAATCGCCGAGTAGTTAATGTTGCCGATGAAATTATGACAGGAGCAGCGTATTTATATCGCATTCAAAACTTAAAAATCCAAGGCTTACAAATGCCAGAAGATTACAGCCAATATCATCCACAAAGTAGCTTGGGTTGAGTGACAGTGAAACCCAACATTATTAAGAATTTTGTTGGGTTTTGTTCCTTAACCCAACCTACATTTTACCAAAGATTGTGATAAATATGGCTATAAATAAAAAGTTAGGACAGCTAGAAGAAACAATGGAAATTCTGAATCAACGCGCTAAAACATGGAATTTAGTAACCATTAGCCGGATTCAAGGACACCTTCAAGAAACAGTTCTCAGACAGTCTTTAGATATTATTCAATATCGTCATCCCGCGCTTAATTCTCACATTATTAACTCTAAAAATTCTTACTATTATCAGTCTACAGGTACAGGAAAACTTCCTTTAGAAGTTGTTAATATTAGAGAAAGTCAGGAATGGGAAGCAGTCGTAAATGCAGAGATGAATCAGGTAATTGATAGTAGTAAATATCTGCTCAGAGTTGTACTTGTGAAAATAGCAAATCAGCAGAATATCAATTATTTAATTACAACTACACATCATGCTATTACCGACGGTTTATCTAGTATCCAACTGCATTCAGAAATTTTAACATATTGTGAAAAAATCAAAGCTGGTGAGCCGATTCAAGCTATCACTACTTTAGAATCTCTCCCACCTATTGAAAAACTATTACCTACATGGACAAATAGTTTCAAAAGCAAACTAGGTAGAATTGCTTTATTATTAAATATCGCATTTCAAAAATATTGGAATCAACCAAAAGCATTAAGAGTAGAAAAATATGTTCCTATTTCTCAACGCCGTTGTGAAATCATTCATAGACGACTTAGCCAAGAAGCAACCGAACAGTTTATGCAGCAATGCAGACAAGAAAATACTACAGTACAAGGTGCTTTATGTGCGGCACTAATGTTAACAGCTTCCCAGGAAATTATTAAAACCGATGAAAATACTTGTCGCGTTAGTTGTTTATCATATCTTGATTTAAGAAGACGGTTGCAGTCAGAAATTAGTCGAGAAAATATGACGGTTTTAGCTGCTTCCTTGATGACATTTTATCAAATTAATAATCATACCTCCTTTTGGGAATTAGCGCGAAAGGTAAAACATACGCTTAATAAGAAAATTCACCACGGGGAAATTTTTCAAATGGTTTTTTTAGCTAAACATCTCATAAATTTTTCTTTGCTATTCCCCAATCAAGTATCTGCTACAGTTTCAGTTTCTAATGTGGGTAAAGTTAATATACCCCATAGATATGGGGAATTAGAACTAGAAGAAATCAGTTTCGTTGGTTCTCATGCTTTATATGCAGGAATGTTTATTGTTCATGCTGCTACTTTTAAGGAAAAAATGACACTCAATTTTGTATTTTCTCACCCTTCTTTACATCGGCAAACCATAGAAAAGATTGTGGATAATTGTATAAATTGCATTATGAAATTTTCGTCTCATCAATTAATATCTGGAGTAACATAAATGAATAATAATCTTACTAATTCCCTACTTAATAACCAAGATAACGCCACCAAAATTCAAGCTTGGTTAGTTGCAGAAATTTCCTCTTTACTGGGCGTAGACCCAGAAGAAATAAATATTCGTGAACCTTTAGATAGTTACGGTTTAGACTCAGCACAAACCATAGTTATCGCCAGTAAAGCCGAAAAGCTTTTGGGATTCAAAATATCATTAATTCATCTTTGGTATTATCCCACTATTGAAGAACTTTCTCTCAGATTATCTGAAGAATTAGAAAATTCCCAGTCAGAAATTATCCAGATATAACCTCTACAAATTCTGTTTAATTACTGACAATGTAGTTTTTCCTCCTTGATTATTGGGACACTTCGCCAGATTAGGATTGCCTAATTTAGCTAGGTGTCCTCTTTCCTAAAATCTGATTTTTAAACACAGGAAACTTTGTTATGAGCGCGGCAGAAATTTTAGCAAAACTTACTCAACAAGGTGTATTATTTTGGGCAGAAAATAGCAAACTAAATATTCGTTCTCCCAAAGGTGTAATTACTCCAGAAATACAAGTAGAAATATCCACCCACAAAGAAGATATTTTAGCCTTAATTCAGGAAATGACTGTTAATAATAACTATGCTGGTGAACCTTTAATTCAAGGTATTAGTTTACAGACCATTGGTAAATTAATTGGGGGATTTTCTGGAGAAGCATATCAATTGCCAATTATTAACCCTCAATTCATGGCTGAAAATTTGAAAGTTACTTTTAGACCTTTACCTGATTTTTATCAAAATAAAGCTATTATTAGATTTCGCCAAAAATTAATTTTTTATTTGCAAAAGCATGGGGTGAAAGTAATTCCCTGGAGAGAAGCGACAACGGAATTAAAACACACTATTAAAATTCCTCTTGTGAACTGGGATAAATCCTTAAAAATGCACGGAGTTAGAGCTGATATTGATGCTGTAATAGATGTAGAAAGACCAAATTCATGGTTAAGAAAATTAGGAATATTTGTAGCAGAAGGTTGGTATAACTTATCTTATACATGGCTGAAAGAAAAACAGCAAATGTCTGTTGTTCAAATTGCTAAATTGAGTAGTTGGGCTGAAGATCACGCCGCTAAATATGTAGAAGATCCGACTAATACACAAGTGGTAATTCTCACTGATATAGATGATGAATTTGTTAACCCGGTTACACCTTATTCAGAAAAAATCCGTCTGGGTATTAATACATTAGTAAAAACTTTTTCAGAAATTGTCATTGGTGTATGTGAGGAAAGATTTTCCATTCTCAATATGAATCTTTCTGATTCTATTTTTGATCAAGATGAAATTGAAGATTTTGCTTTAAAATCACTAATTCCGAAAATTTTTGTCCCTATTACTCCTTTATTAATTAGTCGTTTTGAAGTAGGAGAATATAATCCTCACCTATCAACCTATGCGGTAAAATTAGCAAAATTAGGGCAAGACTTAGCATCTACAGGTTTATTTCCGTCTGGCTTCAAGTTGGATGAAGTTATTAAAAGAAAATCCCATCGAGATATTGTTGATGTAATTGTCAATGGTAGAACAGGAGTATCCTATGGTTTTGTTGCTTATGCTGAACCTCCTCATTATGTGGGTAAGCAAGAAATCACAAGTGATGAATGGGAAAATTTATTACCTGTGGTGGGATTTAGTAGTTATGAATTGCGTCAAAATGAACAAGGTAGGCGTTATATTAAACTAGATATTAATGGCGAAAATCAATTTAAGCAAATACCGGATATTTGGCTATTGAGTTCTCGTTCTGGTGCAAATAAAACCGATCTAAAGATTGATGCTGATATTCTCAGGATTGGTTTACAAGATAAATTATATTTGCAATTACCATTAGGAAGTGATGCCAAAAAATCAGATATCAAACCTTCCTATGATATTTATGTGATGTTGGCTATTAGTCTGGCGGCGGCTTTATACACACCAGAATTAATTGCCAATGGTGCGCCAATTGTTCATTTTCATGGCTATCCTAGTTTTGATTGGTTTGAAGATAATGAATATTGTGTTGGGGTAGATAATCCTTCTGTTCCTTGTGGTACGTATGAATCAGGAGTTTTCAATTTTTTAGGCATTGCTAATTTAGGCAGTCAAATAATCAATAATGTGAATTTAATTAGCTTAGTAGAACCAGATCATGGCACAAATTTTATTGCTAGTGATTTAGAGTATTTGGTTACTAGGTTAAAATCTGGGTGCCTCACTGGACAAATTCAACTAGGTGGGAAAAATTTTCCGTCCCTGAAGCATCGGTAACAAGATCCCCGACTTCTTCAAGAAGTCGGGGATCTGGGGGATCTGAAATCTGGTAAATATCTATTGATCTCTCTATGTATTTGACTAAAAATTACCAGAAAAGTCATACAGTACAAGACTTTTACCCCTGAACTACTATATTTCGGCTGGATAAATGTCCATCTTTGCGCCATGAGGGGAGAATTGTGGCAGGATGGAAAGAAGCCCGTGCAACAACCATTCCCCATGGGAAAATCTAAATAAAATCCTTAGTTTTGCGCCGTCAATGAAATTTTGGCGGAAGGGATTTACTATATTCTGAATGTTAGTGAATTGCGATCGCAAGCTATATATCCTCCCAACCTTGACTATGAAATGAATCCAGAAAACTCAGAAACTTACATAAATCATCCAACTTGGGGTTTACTCTATAGGATCTGTATGGTTGATGAGAACCAGGATCTGTTTACCACACTCTATGCCCAACGTTTATTTTTTCTAGTCACAACTGAACTTAAAGTTCTGAAATTTCAGCCTATTGGCCGGACTGAAGCGAGAATGATGCTGGAAAATCGCTTGCGTACTTTACGCCGCAGTGGCACGTCCCAAGAGTACAAACAACTTCAAGGTGTTCTCCAACGGACTTTCCAATGAGTAATTCTATCACCGATAACGTTACTCAAATTCAGGCCTCACTCCCATCTACAGTGAGGTTGATTGCTGTAACAAAAAGAGTATCTACTGACTTGATGCGGGAGGCTTATGCCGCAGGACTTCGTGATTTTGCCGAAAGTCGCATCCAAGAAGCTGCCAGTAAACAAGCCGAGTTACAAGATTTACCGGATATTACCTGGCACTTTATTGGGCATTTACAAACTAATAAGGCTAAAAAAGCCTTAGAATTATTTTCTTGGATTCACTCTGTTGATAGCTTACCCCTCGCACAACGCTTAAATACTCTAGCGCAAGAATTAGATTTGTCCCCGAATGTGTGCTTACAAATCAAAATTCTCCCCGATCCTAACAAATCTGGTTGGATGATACCAGAATTATTGGCGGACTTAGAAGCACTTAACCAATGTCAAAATTTACAAATTCAAGGTTTGATGACAATTCCCCCACTAGACTTAAAAGATGAGGAAATTTTGTCGGTGTTTCATCGTACTTATGAATTAGCACAAACAATTCAGGGGCAAAACTGGTCAAATATTACAATGCAGCAATTATCAATGGGTATGTCCGGGGATTATCTATTGGCAGTTGCAGCAGGAGCAACCATGGTAAGATTAGGTACAATTTTATTTGGTCAACGATCTTAATTAGGGCTGTGGTTATGGTGATATACAGCATAATTGATCATCATTTAAGAATTTATCTGGTCAGCTATTGATAATTGTTAAAAAATATAATACCCTCGCCAGTATCATTAATCTAAAAAAGGGGTGACACCACCCTTGCCTTTAATAGTGATTAGGCTATAATCTTAACTCATTGTTACAGATTAGTTAATGTGCAGGTATTACCATCAATATTTGTTGATTACTGATAACTGATAACTGATACTCAGGGTTAAAGTCAGTAGTACAATATGCTACGTAAAACATCTACTATGATTAGAACTACTTCCTAAGAAGGACATAAAGGTAACTTAATAGTCAGGAAAATTAAGGAAATTTCAACCCGGGAGCGTACAAGATGAGCAATATATTTTCTAAACTCAGGGACTTTGTTGGCTTAAATGAGCAGGTAGAATACGAATATTACGAGGAAGAAGCTGATACAGCCGATTCCTATCGCAATGTCTATCAACAAGAAAATTCCCAACCAGCACCCCAACAGGAAACCACTCCTGTAAATCGTCGCTGGCGGGAAAATCCATCAACAAGTACAGAAGAAGTAGCAGCAACAGTATCCAAACCTATGAATAATGTTATTGGTATGCCGGGTGCAATTAATGGGATATCCGAGGTTCTAGTCCTCGAACCTCGCACATTTGAAGAAATGCCTCAAGCAATTCAAGCATTGCGCGAACGCAAATCAGTAGTATTGAACTTGACAATTATGGATCCTGATCAAGCTCAACGTGCTGTTGACTTTGTTGCTGGTGGTACATACGCTTTAGACGGACATCAAGAACGAATTGGTGAAAGCATCTTCTTGTTTACCCCCAGTTGCGTGCAAGTTAGCACTCAGAGCGGTTTAATTCACGAAGCACCTCAACCAGCAGCCCGTCCTACACGTCCAGCAACCGCTGCAACTCCAGCCTGGGGGAATGAACCCACTCGGATGGCACAGTAGGTTTAATTAGTCATTAGTTCATAGTTTTCAATCCCAATTTATGAAGAAGGATGATTAACTATTAATAACGGGACTTAAACACTTTTGAGGAAGAAATAAGCCTCAAATCCTTCCGGGGTAAGGGAAATACATTGAATACCCAAAAACGCCTGTAACCCAGATATAACAACAGACCAATCGAAACGATGTAAAACCCCTTTGGGATATAGGTTTGAGGATATTTTAAAGGTGTTTTTTGCCTAAGTCCCGATAATTGACCATTAACTAGTGACTAGTCAACCACCCATCACTTCCCTTCGGGTAAGTGAGGGCTTGTAAAAGCCTAGTTGGACTGAGTTCTTAAC
>NZ_PGEM01000083.1 GCF_002934005.1 Cuspidothrix issatschenkoi CHARLIE-1
GGTGCGGAATGTGGGTTTTAAGTTGGGATGAAGTTTTTCAGGAAAATTTTACTCTTTGGGAAGATTAGAAATATATACTTTTGTGTCCTTAATCTCTAATTATTTAGGGTATAGAATATGCGATATTCAAAAAACAATTAAAATTTACTCTTCCCTCTCAATAGTCAGCAGTCAACAGTCAACCATTCATTAAACTTCGTTACGAAATAAGAAGCTAGGTGAAAAACATGATACCTTCTGATCTAGTCAAACAATTACACAAACCTTACAAAGGAGAACACAGTGGCAATGGAATCCAATGTACTAACGGGCGCAACTGTAGATAATCAAGATATAAGTGAATATGTAGCTCATCTACAGTTGCACATGACACTGCAAGCTCGCAACCTGGTTCCAACCCTTAAGCAGACAGTAGAAGATAGTCGTCAGCAATTGCTTCATCAAACCCAAGCTGACTTTGAAAAATTTGCTTCTCGTCAAGTTTTATAGATCTAACAGCATTTTTCCTGTAATTCACATAGAATAAAAGCAGATATTGTGGTTTTAGCCCCAAAGCCGCTATATTTTGCTTTTGATATTCTTTTAAGTATTTAGTTAAGAAAATCACTCTTTAGAAGCAAGACCTAAGAGCCAAAAGCCGTTAAAATAATTGTAGCATTAGACCACCAATCATATTTTGTCAAGGTTAAATCGCGGCTTGAATCAAAATGACTTCACTACTCCCTCGAAACCTCAGCGTGATTATTCGACCAGTCCAACATAGGGACTTGGACGAAATCGAACGCCTAACTCAAGAATCCTTATCCCCTCTTTCCCCACAAGAAGTTGACGAGGCCATGCAAAAAATGCAATGGTTACGACGCTGGTATGGATTCCTGAAATTTTTAAGTTGGTTTCCCAATCCCTTACAGTATCGCTTTTGGGGTTACGTCGCCCAACAGGGGCGCATCCTCCTGGGTATGATTCAAATATCACCGTTTAACCGCACCCGCAGCACTTGGCGGATTGATAGAGTGATGTTAGCAGGTAGTAGCGATCGCATGGGAGTAGGATCACAATTACTGCGCCATTGCTTTGAGTCCATTCTAGAAGCGCGGACTTGGATTTTAGAAGTTAACGTCAATGATGTTGATGCTTTAGCACTGTATCGCCACAACGGTTTTCAACGTCTGGCAGAAATGACATATTGGGAAATTAACCCCCAATTATTAGCTGAATTAATCCAAACCGAGCCAGATTTACCCAATCTCCTCCCAGTTAGTAACGCTGACGCTCAATTGCTCTATCAATTAGATACAGCATCCATGCCACCCTTAGTCCGGCAAGTATTTGACCGTCACACCCACGACTTTAAAACCACATTCTTTGGTGCTATTAGCGATGCAGTCAAACAGTGGATGACAAAAACCGAAGTTGTAAGCGGTTATGTCTTTGAACCCCAACGCAAAGCAGCCATAGGGTATTTTCAGATTCAACTTGACCGCACAGGTGAAAATCCCCACGTAGCCACACTTACAGTTCATCCCGCTTATACTTGGCTATATCCTGAACTATTGTCTCAATTAGCCCGCATTGCCCAAGATGTTCCCCAACAAGGACTACAACTAGCTTCTTCTGACTATCAACCAGAAAGAGAAGAATATTTAGAACGCATCGGGGCGAAACGCATAGAACATACATTAATCATGTCTCGTTCCGTTTGGCATAAACTCCGAGAATCTAAATTTGTCTCCTTGGAAGGGATTCAATGGCAAGAAATGTTACAAGGACTGCAACCAACCCGGAAACCTATCCCCGGAGGAATGTCATGGGTACAAGAACACCAGCCCATACAACAAGCCGTTAATATAGATATAGCTTCTCCCTCGGAAGCAATGCCAGATGAACCCCAGGAGCAATAATAACGTGATCTCTGATTCCTCCAAATCATTTATCTCTGCCTTGGGTATTGATGTTGGTAGTAAACGCATCGGTTTAGCCGGTTGTGATGGTACTGGCTTAATTGCCACAGGTATCACCACAATTGAGCGTAAGTCTTTTGTTGAAGATGTGGAAAAAATTCAACAAATAGTTAATGACCGACAAGTACAAATTTTAGTTGTCGGTTTACCATATAACATGGATGGTTCTTTGGGTTTTCAAGCGCGTCATGTCCAAAAATTTGCCACTAGACTAGCTAAGTCTCTCCAACTGCCTTTGGAATATATGGATGAACGCTTAACTTCCTTTCAAGCAGAACAACTATTAATTTCAGAAAACCGTTCCCCATCCAGAAATAAAGATTTAATTGACCGTAAGGCGGCAGCCTTGATTTTACAACAATGGTTAGATGTGCGGCGAACTTCGGTACACAGATCAGTAACATTTACTGATGAGTGATCCCTTTTAACATGATATTCTAAAAACTATTGCTTGTATCTCTCAATTTATGGTTGACATCGGCTGTCATTTAACGGTTCAATGATTTCCATATTTAAGAGTATTATTTAAATTTAGATAATTCAGCTATGTTTTCCTCTCCATTCCCTGAAGATAATGATCACGCTCCCGAAAGTTCTCTGACTTTGACAGATGAGCTAAAACGAACTTTAGAATGTTACATTGAGCATACCCTCTCAGTAGACGGACAGAAATATGTCCTGCTGTTACCTGTAGATGCACCCATAGAAATTTTCGCTTGGGAAACTGATGGCGAAGAAGAGGAAGCAGTTTTAGTAGAAGATGATGAAGTCATCGAAGAAATTTTTAGCACTGCTCAAGCGGTTCTTTCTGAGCAAAATCTCATTCTCAAAAATACTGCTTATGCCCTGACTGTAGCAGGTGATTTACCTCCTGAAGAGGAGTCAAAATTATTCACTTTAGAAATTGAAGATGAAGAAAATGGTTTAGAACCAGAGCAACTGCTGGAAATTGCCACTTTTTATCATCAAGACCAGGAGTATGCCATTTATACTCCCCTCGATCCCCTGCTCTTTTTTGCCAGAATTACTAAGACAGGTGAACCAGAATTACTTTCTCCTGAAGAGTTTCGCCAATTTCAACCCCTGTTAGAAGAACATCTTTTTAACGAAGTTGAGTAGTTACGGTTGACTGTTGCCCTATTCAAGAAGATTAAGTTTAATCCTATTAGACATAGGAGTGAAAATTATCCTAGGGACAATTCATGAATTGTCCCTACAAGGGTTTAGTGGTTATGCACATTTAATTACCACCAGATGTCTATTGAACCAAGTAGGTTAGCAAAATAAAATCAAAGTGTGTAAGGAAAAGAAAACAAGGATAAAACCCTTTTTCCGCTGCCCTCTGCCTCCTACCTTATCCCAAGGACAATTTTTAACACAAACCTACTTATGACCCGCAATCATCTATTACAGCCTGATTTGATTTTACCAGGCTCAATCTTGACTCTGACACCAGACATAATCCAACAATATGGGCTTAAAGGTCTAGTATTGGATGTAGATGAAACCTTAGTACCAATTAGAGCGGGTTCGACTTTCCCAGAACTGCAAGTATGGGTAGAAGCAATTCGTTATTCTACAACATTATGGTTAGTTAGTAATAATTTAAGTGAAGCCAGAATTGGTAGTATTGCCCGTTCTTTAGATTTACCTTACTACTTAGGTGCGGCTAAACCCTCCCGTAGGAAAATTAGGGCGGCATTACAAGAGATGAATTTACCAGCCCATCAAGTGGGAATGGTAGGCGATCGCTTGTTTACAGATATCTTAGCGGGTAATCGTTTAGGAATGTTTACAATTTTAGTTGAGCCAATTATCCATCCTGATTTTACAGACCTGCGTACCCACCCCATCCGTAACATTGAAGTTTGGATATCGGAAATACTAGGGGCATCTATTACCGGGAAGAGGTAGGGGCGCAGGGGCAAGGAAGGTAAAAATAATACAGCGATATGCAGTTGAATGAGATACAAACGGTTACTGAGCGATAGCCTGTGTGGCGTTAGCCATGCCACTGCCTCCTGCTATATTGTGTTTTTTTGTGTGGTTTAGGATACAAAGATTTACAAACATTGATAATTTGTAAAAAAAGTAAACCTAAAGAAATAATTAAGAAATTCTATAGTTTGCAAAAAATGAGGGATCATTGATTTTGATAATATCAGGGTCAGCCGAAAAAGACCCTAGCAGATAATAAATCAATATAAACTCATACAGCGTCAACCTTCACTATAGAGGGATTGGCGCTGTATAATTTTTTGGAAGTATAGCAGGTGACTGTTAACTGTTAACTGTTGACAACTGACAACTTGACTAATGACCCAAACAATTGTTATTAAAATCGGTACTTCTAGTCTTACCCAACCAGAAACAGGACAATTAGCCCTTTCTAGCATTGCTACTTTAGCGGAAACTCTCTCTGATTTACGAAGACAGGGACATCGGGTAATTTTAGTTTCCTCTGGTGCTGTGGGGGTGGGTTGTGCGCGGTTAGGTTTAACTGAACGTCCTAAAGCCATAGCCTTAAAACAAGCTGTAGCAGCAGTTGGTCAAGGGCGATTAATGCGTATATACGATGATTTATTTACTATCTTACAACAACCTATTGCCCAAGTATTATTAACTAGAGCAGATTTGGTACAACGTAGCCGCTATCTGAATGTTAATAACACTTTTCAAGAACTACTCAATTTAGGAGTAATTCCTGTTGTGAATGAAAATGATACAGTAGCGGTAGAAGAGTTAAAATTCGGGGATAATGATACTCTCTCGGCATTAGTCGCTAGTTTAGTAGAAGCAGACTGGTTATTTTTGCTCACCGATGTTGATAGATTATATTCAGCCGATCCCCGTTCCGTACCTGATGCTAAACCTATTAGTGTAGTTAGCAGTATGCAAGAACTGACCGAACTACAAATTCAAACCGATGGACAGGGTTCTCAATGGGGAACAGGAGGAATGATGACAAAAATTTCTGCGGCCAGAATTGCGATCGCTGCTGGTATCCGCACAGTTATCACCCAAGGGCTGTTTCCTCACAACATTGCCAAAATTATTCAAGGAGAACTCATCGGTACACACTTTTTACCCCAACCAGAACCCACGTCAGCCCGGAAACGTTGGATAGCCTATGGTTTGATCCCCGGAGGAAAATTATATTTAGATCCAGGAGCGATCGCCGCCATTACCAAAGGGGGAAAATCCTTATTGGCCGCAGGTATTAAAGCCGTAGAAGGAAAATTCGACAATCAAGAAGCAGTGCAATTATATGATACTAATGATCATGAAATTGCTAGAGGACTAGTAAATTACAGTAGTAATGAATTGCAAAAGATTTGCGGCCGACATTCACGAGAAATACCCTCAATTTTAGGTTATGAAGGTGTGGATACTGTAATACATCGAGATAATTTAGTGTTAATTTAAATTACCAATTACCAAATTGTGAATCTACTACGTTTAATCCCAATTTTTGATAATTCTGTTTCTACCTGGGGGTTAGAAGCCCGTATATTGCGTTGGCTAATATTAACATGGATGTTTATTGGCCTAATCATCCTCTTCTCTGCATCCTATCCCGTAGCTGATGAACGTCATGGTGATGGTTTATATTATTTCAAACGTCAAATGCTTTGGGGTATCGTTTCCTTAATTATTTTCAACATCATTGTTAATTTGCCATTGCGGAAAATTTTAGGAGTATCTCATTGGTTTTTAATATTGTTCCTAATGTTGATTTTTGTGACCTTAATCCCAGGATTAGGAAAAAAAGCCTTTGATGCAGCCAGATGGATAGCCATCGGACCCATTCCTATTCAACCATCAGAATTAATTAAACCGTTTTTAGTGCTACAAAGTGCCACACTTTTTAGCAAATGGGAAAAACTATCTTGGGAAATGCGTTTATCATGGTTAGGTGTTTTTGGTCTTGTTCTCTTAGGAATTCTTGCACAACCTAATTTAAGTACCACAGCACTTTGTGGGATGACAATTTGGTTTATAGCCTTAGCCGCAGGACTACCCTATAAATACCTGGGAGGAACAGCCCTTGGAGGTGTACTTTTAGCCTTACTAAGTATTAGCATCAAAGAATATCAACGTAAACGTATTATGTCCTTTATGAATCCTTGGGGTGATGCCACAGGAGATGGTTATCAATTAGTACAAAGTTTACTAGCTGTAGGTTCAGGTCAAACTTGGGGATCTGGGTTTGGACTTTCTCAACAAAAATTGTTTTATTTGCCTATTCAAGATACTGATTTTATCTTTGCAATTTTTTCTGAAGAATTTGGTTTTGTGGGAGGTATTTTACTATTACTAATGTTAGCCATATTTACCACCATAGGATTAATTGTTGCCCTCAAATCTAAAAATTTGACATCCCAATTAGTCGCCATTGGTATGGTAGTTCTGATAATTGGCCAGTCATTATTACATATTGGTGTCACCATAGGCGCATTACCAACTACAGGTTTACCCTTACCCATGTTTAGTTATGGTGGTAATTCCATGATTGCTAGTTTAATATCTTCAGCTTTATTAATTCGAGTAGCCAGGGAAAGTGGCAAAGCAGAAGTAGTTCCCCTCCACAAAACACCATCTGAAAATCGGCCAAGAAGACGATTTTTTTAGAATTAGTCCTATTCAATTACTTTCCCAATTCCTCAATATTCTTCATGTTCCTGTTTCTGAGGCGTTATTTTCCAATAAGTATTTATATCAACATTAACAGGCAATTTTTCTAGATTAACTCCTAAATTTTTCCGTATATCTTCGGTTAAAGTAATGGTAAAATCTAAATCAATCCCTTGATTTTCTATCAAATCTCTCAATTCTTGAAACTGAGTTTTGAAAGTTTTTCGCTCATAGCTAGTCAGCTTACAGTAAGAAGTTTCTTGAACATCCTGGGCTAACATAGCTTGCTTAACTCGTTCCTGTAAATGCTCAAATTCAGATTTAAGTATTTTCTGTTGCTGTTCGATTTCCACATATCTAGCAGTCAATAAACTTAAATCTTCACTACTAGGATCTATATTTAATTTTGACTCTATTGTTAATAACTTTAAATATACTTGGGCTAGATAAATACAATCAAGATAGGCATATTCTATCTGTACTGATGTTAATGGTCTTTTACCCCAATCACCGCTTTGTTCTTGTTTATCAATTCCATGAAAATTACAAAGTTGAGTAGCTAAAGTTTGCAGTTGATAGTTAGGTAATGGTAATAAATAAACAGGAATTTTTTTAGCCTTGGCTAAAGTACAAGTAACATTTTTCGCTTTTTTACCGCCTAAAAATTTCAGATCATAACTAGCATTATGAAAAACCTTTTCAATCCTCTCATTCTTCATAATCTGATCAATAAAATCAGCAATTACATCTGATTGATTCAGAACATCCAGCAAATACACCCGATCACCAGTCATATCTTCAGGATCATCCAATACCTGAATTAGTGATAATCTAGGATTAGGACTTTTATAATCGGCAATTTCTGTATCTATCCACAAAATTTTAGTTTTGCTATATTCAGCAATGAGAGAACTAATTTCCTTAGCAGCAGTAATATAAGGCATTGGTAGATGTCGGAAGATTTGAATTTGTTTTGCTACACCTATATTTTATATAGGACTTATGCCACATGTAACTGAAACCTTTATTCTTTCCTAGGGGTAATTCATGAATTACCCCTACAAACTTTGAATTTATTCAGTCCATTCTATAGGCATAATATTTGATTTATGAAAAGATAAGTAGGGTGCGTCAGACTGCATAAATTCTATCAATAAACAGATTTGTCATATCTGACGCACCCTACAATACTTCTTTTATCGCACATCCGTGAGGTACAAACTGAATAACCAAAACCCAAGCTGCAAGGGTGTTTCACCTCCTGCCTCCTATCTTCTCCTATATCCACGAAAAAAGCTCAGGAATTAATACCTGAGCTTGTGGTAAACTTAAATTATATATTTGAGGCAGATAGACATCCGATACTTTTTTGCTAACTAATGCCAACAAATACATAAGTTGAGATTTTTTTCTTTCAACCAAGGCGTATCAACCAATGCACAAAGATAAATTCCTCGCGCACTTAATAAGTGTTTGCCGTGCTTGGTTCTCGCACAAAGAAGCAAACTGAATTAAGAGTATTATATTTTCTTGACGCAGTGACTATCTTGATTTACAGAGGAATAGTTTGCCAAGATGGTATTTCTCCAGATACTCTTAATTCTAAATAGCTTACAGGCTATAGGTAAAATATATCGTACATCCGGTGAAATTCGACCGCTTTTCACCAGTGGTATGTATGCCATGGGGAAAGTAGATCGTTAGTTAACGAAAGTTAGCAAATGCTTAACTAACTAATTCCCTTCTCAAATTGATAGCTATTAGTAGCGGTTACCGCGGAAATTACCGCCACCACCACCACGATTTCCACCAAAAGAACCGCCACCACCACGATCTTCTCTGGGTTTAGCTTTGTTCACTTTCAAATCACGTCCCATCCATTCAGCACCATCTAGGGCTTCAATTGCTGCTTCTTCTTGAGCATCAGATTCCATTTCCACAAAACCGAAACCCCGTAGTCTGCCTGTTTCCCGGTCAGTGGGTAATTGTACACGCTTTACAGTACCATATTCTGCAAAAACTGCACTTAGAGCGTCCTGGGTAACTTGATAAGAAAGATTGCCTACATAAATTGACATAAATCTGCTCCAAAATCATAAGAGTGTAGAGATTTAGATTTCGGAGAAAAGTCTGTAAATACCAATGGTAAAAAGCCGATCAATACTAAAAACAAACGTGGTCCACCGAATTACTTCTCGAATCCGATTATAGCATAAAAAATTTATATATAGGGAGGTAAATTAAAAAAATTAATCATCTTGTAGGAAGCAGGGGCTAAGGGGGAGGGACTAGGACGGGTTGCAATCCGCAATTACCAATCCCCTGTTGCTTTTTGTCTGCTAGTAGGCGGTTATTACCCCCACAATCTTCTACCTGATTTTCCCTGTAGTCGTTCATGACTATCTGTGAGTAAAGCGGGAATATCTAATTTTTCGGGACATTTGGGCAAACAATCGCCACATTCTGTACAACGGTTGGCTTTCATACCAGGAAACCAATGACCAGCATTTTCAAACATTGCATAACGATATTTACCATAATCGGTCATATCATAAGCTACAGCCAAATTTCTTAATCTTAAAACTTCGGGGATGTGAATATTTTCTGGACAAGGTAAACAAGCATAACATTGACTGCATTTATCAGTTAATAAAACCTGATTTTGGTGATGTGCTAATTTTTCTAAAATATCAATTTCAATTTTTGTCAATTCATTTGCATAATCGAAAAGGTCTAAAGAAATTGCTAATTCTTCTGGCTTTTCTGGTCCGATACTCAAGGTAGTAATACGTTGATCACTGAGCAAAAAACGATAATTGAAATCTAAGGGTGTCAAGGGATGACAAATTTCTGTTAAGGTTAGGGATGGAGTATATAATTTTCCACCTTTATCAGCAGGAGAAATAATAAAAATACCCATATCTTTTTTTGCTGCCAACTCAATAGCCGGGGCATTACGTTGGAAAAAATAATAATAATGGAGATTGACAAAATCAAAGAAATCTGTATTTATAGCAGCTAAAATGATATCTAATGGTGCGTGGGTAGAAAAGCCAATATGTCTAACCCTGCCATCATTGACAGCTTCCTGGACAGCTTGCATACAGCCGTTTTGGGATTGTACCCATCCTAAATGTTGCCAAGTATTTAAACCATGAATTCCCAAACAATCAAGATAATCTGTATTTAACCGTTTTAAAGATTCATCAATATACTGACGCATAGTATCGGCATCAGGTGTGGGAGGAATTTTAGTAGTAATATAAAGTTGATTTCGCGGGACTGATAAACCAGTTTTTATGGCTGTTCCTAAATATGTTTCGCTGTCGCCATAACCTCTTGCTGTTTCTAAATGATTAATTCCTAAAAATAAAGCTTTTTCAATTGTTTGCCGGACATTTTTGCTATCACTTAAATAGCGCATGGTTCCCAAAGAAAAAACAGAAATTTGTAAATTAGTTTTACCAAAACGACGATATTGCATATAGGTGATTATAGCGGTATGCACTTGAATGAGATACAGAATTTACCTAAAAAACTATACACTCTCATGACTTTCAACTCTGTTCCCTATTCCCTGTTCTAGTTACGTTTTACCAAACTAGCAACTACTATTGCTAGTTCGGCTGGTTCAATGGGTTTTGGTAAATGAAGTTGAAAACCTGCTTGGATAGCCCGCATTCGGTCTTCTGTTCCAGCATAGGCTGTTAGTGCGGCGGCTGGGATATTTCCGCCTTTGTCTGAGGGGAGCGATCGCACTTGGCGAATTAATGAGTAACCATCTTCTTGTGGCATCCCAATATCACTAATTAAAACATCTGGTTGCCATCGCTTTAGCATCTGCAATGCTTCTGATACTGATGCCACTGCTGTAACTTCTGCTTGGCATTCTTCCAGTACGGTCTTCATAAATTTACGGCTATCGGTTTCATCATCTACCACTAACACGCGCACATTGGTGAGTTCAGGCAAGGATCTAGAAGACTTGAGAGGTAAAGAGGCAGATTCTTCTACTTCATCTAGGGATTTCTGCTTCTGTGCATTTGTGCTTTCTTCCAGAAGTGGTAGTTTAATTGTAAATGTTGATCCTTGGTTATGACCTGAACTTTTTACATCAACAGTACCACCATGGAGTTCTACCAAATGCCGCACAAGTGATAATCCCAATCCTAATCCACCATAGGATCTAGTGCTAGAACTATCGGCTTGACGAAAGCGATCAAAAACATGGGGAAGAAAATCTGCACTAATTCCAACACCATTATCAATAACTTGAATTTGAGCATATCTTCTCAATGGTAGTTGTTGATAATTACTTCCTTGCCCGTGTGAAACTATTGATGGAATTTCTTCTCCTCTGCTCCCCAGTCTCTCTACTCCCCTGCTATTGCTTAGGTCTGGGTTGCTAAGATTAATCTGATCTAGCCTGATTTCGACATTACCGCCTTGGGGTGTGAATTTAATAGCATTGGTTAACAAATTCCAAAGAATCTGTTGTAAGCGGTCAGAATCCCCGGAAACTATCACAGCAGGGACAGAGGACAACAACGTTTTTGTGTCCACTTCTGACTCCCTGGAATCACTAAAATAGGGGTAAAAGTGCAAATTAATTTCCTTCGCCTGGGCAGCTAAAGAAACAGTTTCAATGGCTGAGGTAATAATGGGAACTAAATCGCAAGTCTGAGGATTAAACTTTAATTTGCCGCGAATAATGCGCGAGATATCCAACAGATCATCTATTAACTGGTTTTGCTTTTTGGCGTTGCGCTCAATAGTTTCTAATCCCTGGGCTATTTTATCTGGGCTGAATTGGCGAGTACGTAGAAGATGAGACCAGCCAAGGATGGCATTTAGGGGCGATCGCAATTCATGGGATAACACCGCCAGAAACTCATCCTTCATGCGGTTAGCTTCCCGTAACTGTTCAGTTTGTGTCTGCAAGGAAGCAATCAAACTAGCTCGATCCATAGCGATCGCTACTTGGTTACAAACTGCTTGCATAATCGCTTTTTGATTTTCACTGAATTCTGACAGTCTCCGACTACCAAAAAAAAGAGTCCCAATTAACTGCTCCTGAGCTATGAGGGGATAACCATAAAAGGCTTGTATTCCCAAAAAACGGAGGAACTCTGTTTTTGGGTCAGTAGATTCCTGGACATGATCTAAAGCAATTACCCGTCGTTCCTGAGCTATAGTGCCATATATAGCTTCACCAAACTCCAAGGTGGCAAGTTCTTTGGCGATTTCCTCAGAAAAACCTGTGTAAGAAACTAACTGCATCACCTGAGAGTTGCCTTGAATTACATAGTTAAAGTAAACATCTAAATTAATCTGCTTTGCTAGTTCTTGAAAAACAGCCTCAATCAATGTGACCGGTTTTTGACTAGATAGAAGAATATTAGCCGTATTAAATAGTAGCTGAAGATTTTTATAGCCCGATGACAGGTCTTTTTCTATTTGCTTGAGTTCACTAATATCTTGGAAAGTTAAGAGACAGGTTGATGGATGACCGTGCATAACTGGCATAGTATCAGCAAATATGAGCAGAGAGTGAATACCTGTAGAGGTATGCCAATCTATCTCAAAACCTGCCAAACTTTCCCCACGCGCTACCCGCACTCCTGGCATTTGTTCATTAGGAATGGGATTACCTGCGGCATCCCTACAATCATAAATAGTCTGATATTCTGCGGCTGGTATGTTTTTGGGAAATTCACCCCCAGCTAATTTATCAGCAGCCTGATTAGCAAATATTACCCGCGCCGTTTCTGGTTCAATAAATACTAATGGTATTGGCATTAAGTTAAGTATATCTTCTAACCATTTTTGGTGATTTCGCAGCAAGTTCTCTGCTTGCTTTCGTTCTGTAATATCCAAAAATGCACCGATACATCCTCTAGTTTCACCATCTTCATCAAATAGGGGAGTAACATATTCCAACAAATTGATGACTGTACCATCCTCATGGACAACATCAACTTCACAATCCAAAATTTCCACACCATGAGCGGCAGAATACTGCATGGGCAGTTCTTTTGCACTCAGTTCTCTACCTTCACGGAAAACTTTAAATTGTGTCGGTTTTTCTTCTACAGGGGCAGTCAGAGAGGCATTTTCATGGGGTTGCATTCTCAGTAACTTGGCAAAAGCCGGATTCATGTTAATAGTTTGGCATTCTGGATCTTTCGCTATGCCAATACCAATAGGAATCATGTCCAACAAAGTTTGTAACTCGGTGACTCGTCGCTGTAATTTTTGGTTGAGTTCGAGGATTTTTTTCTTGCTTTTCTGGATTTCACTGAGTGCGGCTTCTCGTTCACTAATATCTAGGATAAAGGCCACTGATTTCTCCCGTTCTTCTCCCATCAACACAAAACCAAGTAATACGGGAAGGCGACCACCATCTTTACGAATATATTCTTTTTGAAATGGCATACAAGCACCATCTACACTAGATTTAGCTTGAGCGATCGCTTGTTCATCTAAATATAAGTATTCTGGTGGTGTCAGATGCCGCCAATCTATCCTACCAGCTAGTAAATCCTCTTGTGTGTAATCAATTATTCTCAAAAATTCCTTGTTTGCTTGGTAAATGCACCCATTTATGTCGCCAAAAAGAATACCAATAACGTTGGAGTTAACGAAACTTTGCAATTTCTCTTCATTTTCTTTCGATGCTTCTTGAGCGCGATCTCGTTGCCGACTGAGGCGATCAATTATCAGCGCACTTTGCCAAGCTAAAATGGTAAAAACGATAATTACAACAATAGCAAACAGTGAAATTCCAAAGGCAAAATCGTACATCCTTGCCCGTTCACCGTTGAGTATTAACCAACCTAGTAAAAAAGGTATGATTATTGCTGGTAATAATAAACGCCTAGCTATTAACCCACCATAACTATCATTAGTTATTACCCGCATCAAACCCTGCCTTGAACTCGCCCACAGAATGCCCATAGACAATATCATCAAAGTTACAGCCGTATGTAATGCCATTGATGTTGTGTGTAGAGCAATACGATAAAGCAAATCTTCTTTGTAGGCATATCCCATCAGCGACTGAAGACAAATCAAGGCAGCTATAATCGTGAAAATTTGGGCAACCCAATAACTACGCTGTTTATTTGGCTGAATAATTAGATATATAGCTACATTAATCAGGATGAAACTGAGTGCGGTGTTAAACCCCATGCGTCCAGGGTGGGATGTGGTCAATACTATTGGTGAGTCCCGAAATAAAAATTCATCAATTTTGAAATTCCAGCCCAATACATATTGAATAATTGTTAGTAACCCACATTCCGGCTACTGTTACCGTAAAAAATCGAGACAGCCACAGGTAAAACACACGCCTTGTTTCCGTCATACCTTGGGATATCCATAGGGATAATCCAGACAGCAAAAAACATAATGCTGTATTTGCTTTCATGGTGGCAGGACTACCAAGAAAACCCTTTTTGAGAATTTCAAGATCAAAATACCAGCCTAGTAGTACCAGTCCACCTATGAAAATAGAAATTGCACTTGTAGCTCTTACCACCCCTAAACGGACAGGTATTTTTAGTAAATCTCTTATCCTCAAGTGATTAATATTTAACATTGAGGCTCTTAAATTTCTATCTAGCTATGGAAATACAGCAGAAGGCAGGAGGTGAAACACTCTTCCTATCCGATAGCGTAGCCATGTTTAGGTTTTCAGTTTGTACCCTTCGGTTGACGCTGACGGAAGCCTCATTGAGTTGCAATCTGCTGGAATGATTTTAACTATTAATTAATAGTAGTTTCATCTGTCTTGAAATTAAGTTTCATCTAACTATAAGTACAATATTACACCACAGATTAATAGCAGATAATAGTTATTTTAAAAAGTCTATCTTTAGATAGATTTCTTGATTGCTGATCGTATTGTCATTATCATCGGTGTAGAAATTCTATATCAAAACCGATAGCGATGAAATCCGCCATGATCATCATTGTTGAGGTTGAGAAAAAATGGAGAAATTGTAGATTTTTGACGATTTTATGATTTTTCTCCATTCTCATTATTTACAACTTAATCACCATTACCAAACCGTTTAATCAAATCTTCAGGACGGAGATTGGAAATAAATTCCCGGAAAGCTTGCTGTTCAGCTTCATCAGCATCACGATCCACAGGAATAGAAGCATCAGCTACAACTTCTTCCATGACCCAAATTGGTGTATTTGTACGCAAAGCAATAGCGATCGCATCACTAGGACGAGCATCAATCTCTTTTTTCACCTCTCCTTGCTGAAGAATTAAGGCGGCATAAAAGGTATCCTTTTGCAAAGTATGAATAATAACTTTATCTAAAGTCATATTCCATGCTTCGAGCATATTCACCATTAGGTCATGTGTTAAAGGTCGAGGAGGCTTTTGATTTTCCATTGCCCCCATAATTGCCCTAGCTTGTTCCTGACCTATATAAATGGGTAAAGCCCGACGATCTGAACCATCCTTCAGAAGTACAATTGGACTGCGGGTGATCGCATCTAATGCTATACCAGCGACTTTCATTTCTATCATTGGTTCAGCCTCTAAAATTCTTTAATCGCTTGGGACTATGTAGTAAGTAACACACTTTTTCTGTTCTTCCTGGGGCAGAAATAAACATAGGGTTTTTCTGGTCTATAATGCTTCTATTAAACTCTAATAGGATAACGGTGCATAAGCCATAATCTCGGTGAATCACAGTCTTAAATTATAGAAATCGCCCAAGTGTCGAGAAAATTAACTAATGATAAAACACAAGACACAAACAGACTTGCCACCCCCTCACCTCTCACCTCTTAGCTGTTACCCGTCAAAACTCAACACAAAAGTTTGCCTTGGCTCTACCTATCTAGTGATGAGGTATAAATGAACTAATTTTGCACCGACTTTAACCACTAATTTATTGATCCTTCATATTTTATCCTTCTTTAATCTTATGATTCAAGTATGCCTTGGGATTGATGCTAATATATTAATATTCATTTAGCAAAATGAGGAAAAATTAAACTGGAGAACCTTTACATTTTTTCCTAGAATTATTAGTTAATTTCCGCCAAAATTAGGCAATAAATAGATTTAGTTTTGCAAAAGCTGTGTTTACAGGATTAATTCAAGGTTTAGGAACAATCAAACCCCTAAGGGGAGATTTGTGGCAGATCAATTGTCTTACTCAATCAGAGACAATAGTTCAAGATTTGGCTTATGGTGACAGTGTAGCGGTAGATGGGGTCTGTCTGACAGTTGCAGAAATCTTAAAAGATGGATTCATTGCCACCGCTTCCCCAGAAACCCTGGGCCGCACCACATTAGGCAAAGAAGAAACTCAACAAAGATACGTCAATCTAGAAACATCACTGCGGGTAGGTGGTAAAGTCGGCGGTCATTTTGTGATGGGTCATGTAGATGGAATTGGTCAGTTAATTACATCAGTACAAACTGCTACTTCCTGGGAAATGACCTTTGTTGCACCACCAGCGATCGCTCGCTATATAGTTTATAAAGGTAGCATCGCTGTTAATGGTATCAGCCTCACCGTAGCTGAATATACATCCAAATCATCTCAATTTACAGTCGCCGTCATCCCCCTCACATACAGTGAAACTAATCTCAGTCATTTAGTTCCCGGTAGTTGGGTAAATTTAGAAGGCGACATCCTTGGTAAATACGTAGAAAAATTCCTCACATCGGCAAATAATCACCATCAACAAGAGGAAATCACACCTGCATTCTTAGCAGAAAACGGGTATTTGTAGAGCGAGGGAACAGGGAACAGGGAACAGGGAACAGGGAACAGGGAATTGGGAATGGGGAATTGGGAATAGGGAATAGGGAATTGGGAATTGGGAATTGGGAATTGGGAACGGGGAACGGGGAACAGGGAACAGGGAACAGGCAGGAGTAGGGGCGAACGGCCGTTCGCCCCTACAAAAACCGTCAACAGTCAACCATAACCAAATTAGCGAGCTTGGGCTGTTCTTGTTCCTTGTGTTCTTCCTAGTAACTGACTCAGTCCACCTTGTAACTGCACACCTGGGTCAACAGCCACCCATCCATTTTGGGTGAGGTGACGGACTTCAAAGTGGAGGTGGGGTCCAGTGGAGTTACCAGTGCTACCCACTCGACCAATGACAGTTCCTGGTTCTACTACTTGACCAGGTTGAACCAAGATTTCAGACATATGCCCGTAGAGGGTTTGTTGAGCGGAACTATGATTGATAATTACAGCTAAACCATAACCACCGATCCAACTAGCTGTTTCTACTTGGCCTCTAGCGGCTGCTAAAATTGGTGTTCCCGTAGGCGCACCGATATCTGTACCAGCGTGGAAACGGTGATCGCCTGTGATGGGATGTACTCGCCAGCCAAATAATGAAGTAATGGGTGCGGCCACAGACAAAGGAAAGACTATTCCGCCACCACCACGATAGGCTAGGGTATTAGTATAAGGAACTTCAGGCAATACAGACGCTAGGGAGAAGTCATAGGACACCATACTGGGACGGGGAGCAACATTTCCCTCCATCATCGGTGCTGGTAAACTACCTACCTGGGGCGCGATAGGAGTAGAACTTACCCTAGTTGTGCTAAATTCGCTAGGACTGGGGATAAAACCATTAGCGTTATAACCAGCCTTGTTATGACTGCTGGTATTATTTCTGGAACTTTGCCAATTATTTGGAGTTTGACTAATTTTGTTAACAGTATTAGCCACAACCCCAGCCAGATTGTCTGGTTGTTTGCTGTTTGCTGTGATCGTTTTCAGCGCTGGAGCAACTAGAGGTAGTTTAGCAGTTTCACTTTTTTTCAACCAAGTTGGCACAGATTTTTTAGACTGAGCTAGAGCAGGAGTTTGAGATGGTTTAGCGCAACCATTTTGCCCTGTGGTAACATTGGCACTACAACCGCTAGAACGTTCTGTTACTACTACAGAACTAGGAGGTTCATAGTTATCGGTGTTTGCATTTTTGTAGTCTGTGGGATCAATATAAGCGTTGTTATAATCCGTGAGTTTATTCTCTGTATCCTTAGCAGTATTTTGAGAATTATTTACTGACTGTTCTACTTCTGGCAATTTTTTCACTCTAGAGTCAGTTTCACTCACACTAGCACCAGGTTGAGTATTTTCCCCTTTCGGTTTAGTAATTTTCACAGTATTGCTATTAGAAGCCTTTTGAATATTGGGCCTCTTTTTCAGATTAGCTTGCCGGGCAGAAAAATCTGACTTTGGCTTGGCTATTTCTGGAATAACAACTTCTTTCTGAACTTGACTTGTTCCTGCGGATGGCTGGGAATTTTCAATAGTCGGGACAATATTATCTATTGATGATGATTCCGTTTGAGCATTAACAAAACCGCTACCAAGAATGCTGACACTACTTAGTAAACATAGACTTTGGGCTGGTAATCTAGAAGCAAAGCGTTTACTGATACTACCGTAGTAAGAATTTTTATGGGCAGATTTATGGTGCTGCGTCATTTTTCCCTTGCGTTGTGTGTAATGAACTGACTGTAAGAATTAAGGAGTTCAGGAGTTGAGGAGGCAGGAGGGGCTAACGGCCGCCCGTATAAGAGTTCAGAATAAAGAAATTTCTCCCCTGCTCCCCTGCCCCTGTGGTTCCTATTCCCTGAATCATTTTTGACGATAACCCAAACTGATTGTACCTGGTTGCACGGAAATTTCTGGTATTACCACTGCTTTTGGATCATAAGTTGCCATTTGTAAACGGAGATTACCCTCTTGAGTAACTCCCACTACTGTACCTAAAAAATTATTGACATAGACCTGATCACCCATATTTGTGAGTACATCAAGATAGCGAGACAAAAGAATATTTATTCCTTCGACCTGTAGACAGTCTATACCGGACTTAATTCCTAGTAAAACCTGGGCAGTTAGCATTTCTAAATGATAAATCATCTGATAATTCTGGGAATTTTGCCATAATTGCAGATTAATTCCCGTTTCTGGCACTTCATTTGTCCAGTTAATACCAACACCGATTACAGCCTGAGTAATTTGTCCTTGATTAACTTTGGTTTCCGTTAAAATGCCGCCTAACTTACGACCCTCTAATACTAAATCATTTGGCCATTTTATGCCTACCGGTAGACCACATTTTTGTAATTGTGCTGTAATACCCCACGCACTAGCTAAAGTAAGTTGATAACTGCTAGTGGCTTGTAGTTTAATATCTATTGCCATCGAAAGATATAGACCACCAGTAGAAGACTGCCATTGACGACCCCATTGTCCTCGTCCTGCGGTTTGTTGAGTGGCAATAACTACACAACCAGATTTTTCTCCTTGGTTAATTAGTTGCCACAGGACTTGATTTGTGGAGGATACAGTGTTAAAAATATGTAGAGAGAATGGTAAATTTTGTTGCTGATATTCTACTTTTAAGCTATCTACCAAAAGTTGCCGATTAAATTCCACCGCAGTTCCCCATAGTTCAGTTCAAAATTTTTTTCGTTTTTGGGCAAATCTTTTTGGCTGTTGTTCAAGTTAGCATTGATTAAAGATTGTTAATTTTCTCTTGAGGTTTGGTTGAAGATGCACACTTGGCAATGGCACAATTGGGAAGGCCTACCTTACCTAACTTGTAATTTACTCGAACCCTGGCCACACGGTTTCTTTACCCAACAGTTTTGGCCACGTCCACCCCATGAACTAACTCAAGCACTACAACCAAATGCTTCAGCTTATCGTTTAAAACAGGTACATGGCAATACTGTTTTAACTCCCCAAGAAGTTGATCATCTCCTGAATACCAGTGATGATGATTTAGCTTTGGCAGATGGTTTAATTAGTCAGCAACCTTTACAAGCTGTTTGGGTGGCTTCTGCTGATTGTACACCTGTGTTAATTGGAGATGTGAAAACTGGACAGGTGGCAGCTTTACACGCTGGTTGGCGGGGTACGGCGGCGAAAATTATCCCCGAAGCTATTAACAGAATGCAGTCCCAAGGTAGCAATTTAGCAGATTTGCGGGTGGCAATGGGGCCTGCTATTGCGGGGGAAGTTTACCAAGTTTCTGTGGAAGTAGCGGCAGAAATTGGAAACAGTATCATATCACATGATGATCCAGAAAAAATAGTTGCTGCGTTACATGAATTACCTAATTCACCTTTATTTCCAGATGCAGAACCGGGAAAAGTACGTTTAGATGTGCGTGGGGTAAATGCTTTACAGTTAGAGCAATTGGGAGTTGGTGTAGAACAAATTGCGATCGCTCCTTATTGTACTTTCCAAACTCCCGAACATTTCTTTTCCTATCGTCGAGAAAGGGAAAAAAAGGTGCAATGGTCAGGAATTGTCAGTGTCAGCAAATAATCACAAGTTTTTAAGGAAGCATGATTATGACTATGCCACTTGTAGATGAAGTAATGGAAGAAAAACTTGTAACACTTAAAGATGTTTCTTGGGAACAGTTCAAAGGTATTGAAGCACATCTTTATGAAAACAAGAATCTTCGACTCTCTTATTTATCAGGAATTTTAGAAATTATGTCTCCTATTGGTGAAAAACATGAAAAAGTGAAAAGAACTCTCAGTTTATTATTAGAAGCTTATATGAGAGAGAAAGGTATCCGATTTTATGGTCGAGGTGGTTTCACTTTGGAAGAGACTGGATATGCTTCAGGAACACCAGATGAATCTTATAGTATTGGTACAGAAAAAGAAATTCCTGATATCGTCATTGAAGTTATTGTCACCAGTGGAACTATTAATAGAACAGAGTTATTTAAACCTAAGAGAATACCGGAAATTTGGTTTTGGAAATCTAACACGATCAAAATATTCAGTTTTACCGAAGCGGGAGAATATATAGAAGTAAATCGGAGTAGATTTTTTCCTGATTTAGATCCAGCATTGTTATTACATTATATTGCCATGCCTGATCAATATGATGCAGTTTTTGAATTTCAGCAATTTATCCGCAATCAAACTCACAAATAATAGCTATTCCCAAACAATTTCCATATTTAAAACAAAATCTGGTAAAACATCTTCACCGGATAATTCTTGGGGAAATTCTAATATTTCTACTGGTTGACCAAGACGATAAATTTCTATTTGACCCATTTTCCGATTAATTAACCAACCTAATTTAACTCCATTATTGATATATTCCTGCATTTTTGCTTGGGTTTCTGGCAAGCTATCACTAGGTGACATTAATTCTAAAACAAAATCCGGGGCAATGGGTGGAAAGTTTTCCTGTTCTTCTGGTGTGAGCGCGTCCCATCTTTCTTTTTTTAATCCAAGCAACATCAGGAGAACGATATAACCTCGTCGGATATGATATCAACTGTAGTGAAAATATCAGGTTACTTATTATTAGACTTTTAATTTATCAATTAATGATGAACGTTAATTTCATAGTTAAATTTAGGTGCATTTAGATAAAAAAATAAATTAGCAAGCAAGTACATTTAATAATAATCAAATAGATTATGCTTATAAGCGATACCCCAAGTCTGGATTCAAAATGAAAATTATGCCAGTTATAGGTAGAAAGGCTTATGATATTTATGGGATAACATCCTGGTCATATTTTCCTAAGTGGGTGAAAAGCCTACTGGGAAGATACTACCCACCCAAATTATCACCAAAAGTGTAAAACTAGTTATCTCAGAGAAAAAAAACTACAATTTTCAAAGTTTTACTATACTAGTATCAACAAAACATAACGAGACACAATCATGACCAATACCTCAACACAAGTCACTGGCGATATCCAAGAAAAAATCCAAGAAGAAGTTGAACAAGCTCGCGCTGTATGTGATATCTCAGGTAGCAACTCTGCTGAATGTGCTGCTGCTTGGGATGCTGTAGAAGAATTACAAGCAGCAGCTTCTCACCAGCGCCAAGTCAAGCCCAAGAATGCCTTAGAAAGATACTGTGATGATAACCCAGATGCAGATGAATGCCGTCTTTATGAAGACTAGAATCAGACAATGCCATCAGAAATTAACAATTAAAAATTAAAAAAGTAGATTTCACAGACTTCTGCGAATTTTTAATCGTTGACTATTTTTGCAATGTTGCTCTGGTATATCAATGGTTCTTAAATCTATTTATCAATGGATTTAAACCCAGACGGGGAATCTACTCCCCGTTTTTCTCTTTTCACTAGCATATCTAGCAAATATCCAGGTACAAATTTTCTATTTTTTGATTGACGTTATGACACCAGTATGGTTTCGCCCTTATGTTTGGATGGACTATAGACTATCTTTATTGTTTATCCTGATTATTCCTTTAATTCTGCTGATTTGGGCATTTGTGCAAAAAGCAGAATCAATGCAACGTCTATTAATGATTTATTTTAAAGTGGCTAGTTTATTAGCTATTACCATTTATTTAATGATTGGCAACTTTAGTGCCAGTTTCATCTCTGCTTTAATGGGACGCATTCTCATCCCCATTAGTCTATGGTTTTGGGTAGATATCAATGATGAAATTGAGTATTATCCTAATGGTCTATTAAAATTGATTTTTAGCTCTTGGCGTTGGGCAACTACGGTATATTCGATTTTAGGAGTAATAGCTTTAATACCTTTTGTGGGTTGTGCTTTTTCAACAACCGCAATAAAAACTCCTTATTGTAGTGTTTGGTTAGAAGCTCCATTAATTTTTAAAGACTATTTCCATCATAACAGTAAACCAGCTTTTTTAGGTTTTCTGGGCATAGTGGGGTTAGGATTTTATGTGGTTTACTTGAGTTATTTCGTTATGTTTAAACTATATAAACATGGACGTTCAGCTACACACTAACCAATTGAAAATTTTGAATTACTGAGTTGTTGTCCTAGAAATAATCAATGAATAACTCTATTGCTCAAAGACTGGAAAAATATACAGCAAAAAAACCACAAGAAGTTCTGATTGTCACTGTAGAAATTGATAACGAATCAGATAAAATTGCTGTATTTAAAGGGTTTTCTAGTTCTTTAATGCGTCCTACGGCATTTGATCCCGATGTGCCTGTATTACCAGATACAGCTAAAATTATCACTATTGATAGGATCGCTAGTCCCTATAATCCCGAAGCACCTCGTTATCTGCAACAAAAGATTTCTTGGGAAGAGATGCAAGTTTTGTTAGCAGAAGTGGGAATTTAGGTAAGCTTTTTAGTGATTGAGAATGGTTGTTTTATTTACGCCGTGCTGTACTAGTACACTGCGGTGTGAGTGAACCATTTTCAACCTTTCTGCCTCCTGCCTCCTGAAATTGTTCATTTTTAATTGTCACTATGTCCCGTTCTGGATATACTTTGCCGGTGTTTGCTTGTGGGGCTGCTGTTGCGGCTTTGCATTGGTTACGAAATCATCAAGGTCTCACTGTAGCTGCTATAGACTTGCTTGAACCGGCTCAAATAGCAGAAATACCGATTGAGCAAGTTGCAGGAATATCAGCAAATCAAGCTTTGGCCATTACTCGCAGTGATCCCGGTGATAATCTGGATTTAACTAAAAATACCCCAGTTTGGGCGGTGGTAGAATTTTACGCAGGTGAGGGGGAAGCGGTAATTATTCAGGGTGGAGAAGGCATTGGTAAGCAACTCAACGATGAGGGGAAAGCGGCAATTTATGGTTATGCTCAAAGGTTATTAACAGAGAATTTACAGCGATTATTAGCACCTATAGAAAAAATCAAGGTGACAATTATTTTACCAGAGGGGCGATCGCTCGCACTCCGCACTTCTAACTCCGCATTTGGGGTAGTGGAAGGACTGTCTCTATTAGGAACAACAGGTATTTCTCAACCTTTGAGTACACCTGATCAATTATCAGCTTTTCGCGCTGACTTAGAAGCAAAAGCCAGCCAATTTACAACTTTAGTATTTTGTATTGGGGAAAATGGTCTAGATTTATGTCATAAACTAGGAATTAATCCTGCACAAATGGTGAAAACGGCTAATTGGTTAGGACCGATGTTAGTCGCGGCCGATCTCCTTGGTGTGAAAGAAATTTTATTATTTGGTTATCATGGTAAACTAATCAAACTCGCGGGGGGGATTTTTCACACTCATCATCATTTAGCTGATGGTCGTCGGGAAATTTTAACTTCCCATTGTTCCATACTAGGTCTACCTTCTCCAGATATTGCCACCATTTTTCAGAGTTCTACAGCAGAAGCAGCATTAAAACATTTAAGAATTTTGGATCAGGCAACTGGTAGTAATTGGGTACATCAAGTATATAGCAGCATTGCTGAAACTATTGATATTCGCACTCACGAATATATTAGTAGTCATAATGATCAAGGTAAAGCTCTGATAACCTGTGGTTCTATCCTTTTCGACCGCGATCGCCAAATTCTCATTAAAAGCAAAACAGGTGGTATATTACTAGAAAAATTATGTTAACTTAGGTTGAATTATCATCAATATATCCCATAAAAATACCAAACTATGATTTCCATGATTGATTAGATGAAGATGATTAATTGAACTGTTATAGCAGTACCTTGTCCAAATTGGAAAAAGCCTTGATTTATAGGTTGGGTTGCGCTGTCGCCTAACCCAACCTACGGAAAATAGACAAGGTATTGTTATAGATATAATATTTGATTTATAAAACTATTTGCTTAGATAGGCAAAAAGCAAAAGCCAATAAGCAACAGGATTTTAGAAGATTAAACTATTCTGAGTTGTTTTCCCAAATCAAATATGAGTTTCATATCACCACTAATCAAAAAAATCATCAAAATCGCAGTTTAGACCTTTCTATCCTTAACGACACACTTTCGCTACCATGAATACAGCGGTGAATCTACCAACCGTCCCCTTACCTCAAACACAAGTAAATTTGGGTAAACTCAAAGGACAAATAATTGTAATTTTAGACTTTGGTTCTCAATATTCTGAATTAATTGCCCGCCGTATCCGCGAAACTCAAGTATATTCCGAAGTTCTTTCCTATCGCACCACAGCAGAACACCTACGTCAACTGAAACCCAAGGGCATTATTCTCTCTGGTGGTCCTAATTCTGTGTATAGTGATTACGCGCCCCATTGTGACCCAGAAATATGGGAATTGGGAATACCTGTTCTGGGTGTCTGCTATGGTATGCAGTTGATGGTAAATCAACTCGGTGGCAAAGTTATTCAAGCGCAACGGGGAGAATATGGTAAAGCGGCTCTCTACATAGATGATCCCACGGACTTATTAACTAATGTCGAAGAGGGTACAACTATGTGGATGAGTCATGGAGATTCAGTCACAACCATGCCAGATGGGTTTAAGCTACTGGCACATACCGATAATACTCCCTGTGCAGCGGTCGCTGACCATGACAAAAAACTCTATGGTGTCCAGTTTCATCCTGAAGTCGTACATTCTCAAGGTGGTTTAGCCTTAGTTCGCAACTTTGTTTATCATATCTGTGAATGTGAACCTACTTGGACAACAGCCGCTTTTGTCGAAGAGTCAATAGAGGAAATTCGTGCTAGAGTCGGTGATAAGCGCGTTCTTTTAGCACTCTCTGGAGGTGTAGACTCCTCTACCCTCGCGTTCCTACTCTATAAAGCCATTGGTGAACAACTAACTTGTGTATTTATTGACCAAGGTTTTATGCGGAAATTAGAGCCAGAACGATTACTTAAGTTATTTAAAGAACAATTCCATATTCCTGTAGAATATGTCAATGCCCGTGAAAGATTTATCTCTGCTATCGCTGGAGTAACAGATCCAGAAGAAAAACGTCGCCGCATTGGTCATGAATTCATCAATGTATTTGAGGAAACATCCAAAAGTCTAGGTCATTTTGACTACCTAGCTCAAGGTACACTGTATCCAGACGTAATTGAATCGGCTGATACTAATGTTGATCCGAAAACCGGTGAACGGGTAGCAGTCAAAATTAAAAGTCATCACAACGTTGGCGGTTTGCCAAAAGACTTGAGATTTAAACTAGTCGAACCGTTACGCAAACTATTTAAAGATGAAGTCCGTAAGGTTGGGCGTTCTATTGGTTTACCAGAAGAAATTGTCCAACGTCAACCTTTCCCTGGACCTGGTTTAGCCATTCGCATTTTAGGTGAAGTCACAGCGGAAAGATTAAATATCTTGCGAGATGCTGATTTAATCGTCCGGCAAGAAATTAACCAACGCGGTTTATATAATGAGGTTTGGCAAGCCTTTGCAGTCCTGTTGCCTATTCGCAGCGTTGGGGTAATGGGAGATAAACGCACCTATGCCTATCCGATTGTTTTACGGATTGTCACCAGCGAAGATGGTATGACGGCAGACTGGGCGCGGATTCCTTACGATATACTAGAAGCAATTTCTAACCGCATTGTTAATGAAGTTAAAGGCGTTAACCGCGTAGTTTATGACATCACCTCTAAGCCACCTGGAACTATTGAGTGGGAATAGGGGCAGAGGGGCAGGGGCAGCGGTTCGGCTTACTTCGACCCTTCGACTAGTTCAGGGCATCGGCAGATCGGTACAAGTCGCTCACCGACCGGGAGCAGGGGAGAAAATACTATTTCCTATTCTCTTTTGCCTTTTGCCTATCACCATCGGTAAAATTAAGAAGTATTACATTTTGTTGAAAATATTATGGCTGTGAAAGTAGAAATTTACACTTGGACGACTTGCCCGTTTTGTATGCGTGCTAAAAATCTGCTTAAAAATAAAAAAGTTGATTTTATCGAATACAACATTGATGGCGATGAAATAGCAAGAAATGAGATGTCTAAAAGAGCTAATGGCAAACGCTCTCTACCACAAATTTTTATTAATGATGTTCACATTGGTGGTTGTGATGATATCCACGCTTTAGACCGTCAAGGTAAATTAGATCAGATGCTACTTGCTTAAAATATTGTGGATGGGAATCCCCGACTTCTTTCTCTCATTTTTCTCCAAGATGAGTAAATGAATTTGAAAAGTCGGGGATCTTAAATATTTTTGAATATTAAAATTTGTAGATACAAGAGGTATAAAGGGTGAAACTGGCTTTTATTATTGATCCTATCCATCGTCTTGATCCATGTCATGATACCAGTGTTGCTTTGATGGAAGCCGCGCAAATTCTGGGGCACGAAGTTTGGATCACTCAAGCAAATTTATTGAGTGTAATTGATAGCAAGGCTTGGGCTGTATTGCAGCAAGTAGAACTTGTACCAGTGGAATTAGTGGCAGGACTTTGGTTAGCGGCTGACTCCTGGTTTAAGCCAGGTACAACTGCCTTTACTTCTTTGGAAACAATGGATGCCGTATTTATGCGGACAGATCCACCTGTGAATGATGCTTATCTTTATGCTACTTATATTTTAGATTATATTGACCAAAACAAAACCCTGGTAATTAATAATCCGGCGGGAATTCGGGCGGCAAATGAAAAAATGTATGCACTCCAGTTTAGGGAATGTATTCCTGAAACAATTGTTAGTGCTAATAAACAAGCTATTCGTCAATTTGTAGAAGCCAAAGGCAATACAATTCTGAAACCACTGGGAAATAAAGCCGGAGAAGGAATTTTATTTTTACAGTCAGGCGATCGCAATTTTAATTCTATTGTGGAACTCAGCACTCTGCAAGGTCAAGTTCCTGTCATGGTACAAAACTATTTACCCGCCGCTAAGGATGGAGACAAACGCATTATCCTACTCAATGGTGAACCCATAGGTGCGTTAAATCGTCTTTCTAGTGGTAGTGATTTTCGTAATAATATGGCCACAGGTGGCACAGTGGCACAAACTACTATTACCCCCAGAGAAGAGGAAATTTGTAAACACCTCACCGCCAAACTCTGTCAAGATGGCTTAATTTTTGTGGGTATAGATGTAATTGGTGGCTACTTAACCGAGGTAAATGTTACCAGTCCCACAGGTATCCGTGAAATTGACCGCCTCGATGGTACTCACCTAGCTCATCAGGTCATTCAATGGCTAGAAGCTAATAGGTAAGCAAGCTACGGTGTACAGTTTAATCAAATGGCCTAATAGGGTTTTAATGCCCCTTAACCCCCAATTCTGGGGGAATTAAGAATTTCAAAGTCCCCCAAACTTGGGGGATTTAGGGAGCTAAATTAGCAGAAACGGAAGACAGAATTGAAGGCAGAGAATTCCCAGCAGATCATTTTTTATTTCTAAAATTTTTGTTACAATTAATTAACTTTTTACCGTAAAATACCACTATGGCTTTATACGCAGAATTGCATCGGCATTTAGGTGGTTCGGTTGTACCCCGTGTACTATGGCGATATTTCCAACGTCATAATACTGAGTTAATTTCTCCCTTTGCTGAATATCCAGAATTTGAAGATTTTTATACCCGTCCCCGTAACACCTTAGATGAATATTTAGAACTGCACACCCTAGTTGAAAGTGTGCAAACTGTAGAAACTTTACCCTATTTTATTTACCGCTTATTACGGGGTGCTTATATTTTTGAGAATTTGGCTTATTTAGAATTACGCTATACTCCCTATTTGCGAACTCCTGAACATCTCAATCAAAATGAAAGAATTGATAAAATGGCGGAAATTGTGGATATTGTGGGTAAAGCTAGTTGTTCTTTAGAATATCCCATTGTTACCAGTCAAATTCTTTGTATGCACTCCCGTTTACCCTTTGAGGTAAATAAGGCAATTATTGATTTAGCGGCGCAAAATAGAAAATATGTCTGTGCGATAGATGTGGCGGGAGGCGATCGCTATTATGCTGAACGCATGGAAGAATGGATTAGTTTATATAATTATGCCCATAGTTTAGGTATTAATACCACAGGGCATCTTTACGAAACCAAAGATGGTTGTTATCCAGAATTATTACCCTATTTAATGCGAATTGGTCACGGTATCCAAATTCCCATTTTGTATCCTGAATTACTGCCAGAAATTGCCAGGAGAGGTCAATGTTTAGAAGTTTGTCCCACAACTTACTTAAAAACAGGAACTTTACAAGATATTCGCCAACTTAAATTAGTTTTTGATCGTTGTTTTGAAACCGGAGTTGATATTGCCATTTGTACAGATAACGCCGGCTTACATAATATGCGTCTACCCTTTGAATATGAAAATCTTTTGACTTACGACATTATCAATTTTCAGCAATTACAAGCCTGTCAGGATGCGGCTTTTCGCCATGCTTTTGCCTGGCCTCACAGTCAACGTCCGGCATCTTTATTAACTGCGTTGTTGAAGTAGGTTCAGGAGTCACCGAGTCACCGAGTCAGGAGTCACCGAGTCACCGAGTCAGGAGGAAGAAAGGAAGGAAATTTCTACTCCTCTGCTCCCCTGCCTCCTCTAAACTACCCCTTCTGTAGCCCCACCGATGGCTTTCCAGGCTTGTAAACCTCCAGATAGTTCTGCTACGGATGTAAAACCGAGGAATTGTAAGGTTATCACCGCTTGTGCAGATTGGGTTTCGTTTTCACCGTAGATGTAGATTTGACGCTCTCTGTGTAGGGATGTTTGGGCGCGAGATTCTAAATCATTGAGGGGTATAGAAATTGCTCCTGTGATGCGGCTATGATTGTATGTTGAGAGATCGCGCACATCAATAATTGTAAAAGCAGGCTGACCCCAGAGGAGACTTGTTTTTAAGTCATTCACATCTGCCACTAAATTAATACTCATAAGCTTTTTTTTGCTGCTTGTCCTAATCCAAAATCTAGCAAATATCCTCTATTAATTTGTATTTCTTCAGAATGACAGCAGATTTTAAAAGTTTATTTTCAAGTCATAATATTGTAAGCTAATCTTCTATTGAAGGAGACAATTGTTAATTTTTAATTTGTAATGTTTAATTATTCATGATGACATCTACTATTCAAGCTTTACCAACAGAAGTTGTATATCTAATTACGGCAGGAGAAGTAATTGATTCTTTGGTGGCTGTTGTCAGAGAGTTAGTAGAAAATTCTCTAGATGCTGGGGCAACGCGCATTGTAGTTTCCTTATGGCCACAACAGTGGCGAGTGGGTGTGGCTGATAATGGTTGCGGGATGAATTTGGATGATTTGCAACAAGCGGCAACTGCACACAGTACCAGTAAAATTCATTCCCGTGCAGATTTGTGGAAAATTAGTAGCTTGGGTTTTCGCGGTGAGGCATTACATAGTTTAACAACTTTGGCAGATTTAGAAATTTTAAGTCGTCCTATTGGGGGAACAGAAGGATGGCGAGTAGTGTACAATCATCAGGGAGAAGTGAACCAAGTAGATTTAGTTGCGATCGCACCTGGTACTGTAGTAACAGTTAATAATTTATTTGCCAATTGTGAGGCACGTCGTCAAGGTTTACCGCCAACAAATCAACAATTAAAAGCTGTACAAGGGATAATTCAACAAATAGCTTTATGTCATCCGCACGTTAATTATCAAGTTTGGCAAAATGACAAAGAATGGTTTACGATTTGTCCCGCACAAACGGGCGGACAACTAATTCCCCAAATTCTCTCCCAAGTGCGACAAAGTGATTTACATGAGGTGAATTTACCCATTTCCAATTTACCAAATTCAGCTTTAAATTTAGTCATCGGTTTACCTGATAGATGCCATCGTCACCGTCCTGACTGGGTGAAAGTAGCAATTAATGGCAGGATGATTAAATCACCAGAATTAGAGCAAACAATCCTGTCAGCTTTTCATAAGACATTACCACGCGATCGCTATCCAGTTTGCTTTTTACATTTGACTATTGCTCCTGAACAAATTAACTGGAATCGCAACCCAGCCAAAACAGAAATTTATTTACATGAAATGCCTTTTTGGCAAGAAAAAATTACTGAAGCTATTAATCAATCACTGCGGATTTCTGATCCAAATATTAAAGAATCTGTGCATACCACCAGAGTGAGTAATTTACTCAAGGTAGGAGAATCTAAAGGTGAATATAACTTTAATTCGCAAACATCATCAAATTCCCCCGATCCTGACAATGATACATCTTTAAAAGCAGTTGCCCAAGTCAGTAATACTTATATTGTTGCTGAACATTCTGGGGGAATGTGGTTAGTAGAACAACATATTGCCCATGAAAGAGTATTATATGAGCAATTATGTGATCACTGGCAATTAATCGCCGTTGAACCGCCGATTATTCTTTATCAATTATCACCAGCGCAAGTTTCCCAATTAGAACGAATTGGTTTAGATATAGAACCTTTTGGTGAGAAACTTTGGGCAGTACGAAATGTACCAGCCATGTTAAAAGAACGAGAAGATTGTGCTGAGGCAATTTTAGAATTAAGTTGGGGAGGAGATTTACAAACTGCTCAAGTTGCGGTTGCTTGTCGCAGTGCAATTCGCAATGGGACAAAAATGACTTTACCAGAAATGCAGACCTTATTAAATAATTGGCAACGTACCCGCAACCCCCGCACCTGTCCCCACGGTAGACCAATTTATTTATCTTTAGCAGAATCTACATTAGCGCGATTTTTCCGCCGTAATTGGGTTATTGGGAAAAGTCATGGCATTTGAAAAGGAGTTAATTTGTTTAATAACCATTGCACAGCAGCGTCCACGTCTGGAACTTGTTCTCCTGAGGGTACTGGTGGACGCTTAACCATGACAACCTTGATCCCTAGTTTCTGGGCGGCGATAATTTTTGGATAGGTGGCACTACCACCACTATTTTTACTCACAATTGTATCTATATTATATCTGAGTAAAATTTCCTCTTCACTTGCTAAAGTAAAGGGACCACGATCATATAAAATCAATCCTGGTGGCACAATAATATCTGCGTTGGGATGATCAATCATCCGCATTAAAAACCAAATTTTATGTAAATGTGCAAATGTGCCAATTTCTTGTCTACCAATTGTTAAAAATACTCTTTGACTTTGGTTTTCTAAAGCATTAGCAGCATCTCGATTATTTTCTACTTCTAACCAGTTATCTGTCTCTAATTTTTGCCAAGGTGGACGAACTACCATTAATCTAGGAATACCTACTTCCCATGTTGCGGCAGCGGCATTTTCAGAAATTTGATGAGCGAAGGGGTGGGTAGCATCAATTAATATATCAATTTTCATTTCTTGTAAATAATTTACCAAGCCGGTAACACCACCAAAACCGCCAATTCGCACATTACCGACGGGAGTATGGGGTGCAAGGGTTCGGCCTGCTAAAGAGGCGATCGCTTCAATACCAGCAATATTTGCTACCCTAGCAACTAATTTGGTTGCATCACCAGTACCACAGAGAATTAAAACTCGCAACATATCAATTTTAGATTTTATGTAAGAATTCAGGATTTTAGGAGGCAAGGGAGATATGAGAGAATGTACACTACTCTGCTATAATTAATGTTGATTAAGGCTAGATTCTAGGGTTTTAACTTGGTTTCTGAGTTTTTCTACAGTTTGTAAATGGGATTGTTGTAATGAATAATTGACCCAGATAAAACTACCACTAAACATGGTTAAAACAGCAAGTAAAATACCTGTTAATAATTTCACCTGAAAATGAAGGTGTTTAACCTCATCAATTTGATTTCCCTCTAGTAGCTTTAGACTAGAATCTATATCTTTATTTTCACTTTCTAAAACTGCTTCTATTTTCTGAGGTTCAACTCTAGGGAATTCAACCTTACTGTGTAGCCATCCAGTAATCAATGTAGGGCAGTTATTTTTAAACCAATGCCAAGCCACAATTTTAAATACTGGTTTAGATAGTTTAGTAATAAACTTGAGACTGCGGTTAAAAGTAGTCAATTGAACTTTTTGGTTAACTAAATTAGTTGAACCCATATCATATAGACACTCTATAATTAATTTAATTGTACTTTCTTCTTCATAAATTAAAGTTTTGACCAGTAAAAGCAGTTCATTGATCAGTTTTTCTTCCCTAGCTTTTTCTGTTGCTTCTTGTGTGATATCATTTGATTTTTTTACTGGTTGTGACATAGTTTTAACTATAAATTAAATTATTTGAAGAATTGTTTTAACACTCTGCAAAAGAGATCGGAGGCAATATAGCAAAACTGCTTTTTTCTATTCCCTATTGTCTTTTTATGGTAAGAATTCAGGTGAGGTACAAAGATCCCCGACTTCTGTGATCAATTTATGATTTATAGACACAATCAATAAAAGAAGTCGGGGATCTTATCACCTCACCTGAATCCTTACCTTTTACTTTACATATTCAGGACTGTACTAGACTAGTTGTTCTATAATTAGTTTAGTTATTTGTATAGAAGCATCACCTTTTCCATAAAGAGATTTCCACTCTAATGGTTGAATAAAATTAGATATTGCTTGAGTTAATTCTTCTGGTTTTACCAGTTGATTCCATCCTGATTCTAAGGTTTCTTTCCATTCAGTTTCATTTCGCAAAGTATAACAAGGACGTTGTAAGATATATGCTTCTTTTTGAATACCACCTGAATCAGTAACTACCCCTCTAGAAGCAGTCTGTAAAACTAACATATCTAAATAACTTACAGGTGGAATTGCTTGAATAGACGGATAATTTAAGTAATTATTCAAGCTCATTTTTTCAATACAGCTGAGTGTACGCGGATGTATAGGAAAAACTACTGGATAATCTAAATTGATAAAACTTTCCAGAATAGCCTGCAAACGTACAAACTCATCCGTATTGCTGGGACGATGAATTGTTGCTAGATAAAATTTTCCTTCTTTCAAGTTATATCTACTTAAAATGTCAGATGTTTTTTGAGCCTTTTCTTGATATTTTAAAACAGAATCCATCATCACATCTCCAACTAAGTACACACCTTGATTAATGCCTTCTTGTTGTAAGCAATTAACTGCTAAAGGTGTGGGTACAAATAGTAATTGAGAAAGATGATCTGTGACAACACGATTAATTTCCTCTGGCATTTGACGGTTATAGCTTCTTAATCCTGCCTCTATATGGGCAATGGGAATATGTAATTTAGCTGCTACTAATGCTCCAGCAATTGTTGAATTTGTATCACCATAAACACATATTAAATCTGGGTTCTCTATTATTAATAATTCTTCTATTTTTTCCATCATTCTTCCTGTCATTGCACCATGTTGGAGACTATGAATATTCAAATGATATTTTGGTGCAGGTAATTCTAAATCTTGAAAAAAAACATCAGACATTTTGGGATCAAAATGCTGTCCAGTATGAATAATTATTTCATTAATTCCAGCATTTTTGAAAGCATCACTGACTACAGATGCTTTAATAAATTGTGGTCTTGCACCGAGAACAGTAGCAATTTTCATGTTCAATATAACTCCTTTCAATTAATTGAAATATCAGGTTTTTGAGTAACAAATAAATAATTTTGGCAAAACCAGGAAAATAGATATTGTAAAATTTCGTCACTGATATTCCAAATATTAGATATTAATGCAGATTTTTTCAACCTTTTGGGTAATTTTGATGAGATATTTCTAGGCAAAAATCCATAACGTTTCAGTTCTAAAATTTCTAATCCTGATTGTTGACATAGATTGTTAATCATGCGCTTATTATAGCGATATTCATGATGATGTTTATTAGGTATATAGGCAGAAATTGTCTCTATCCAACTAAATTGATTGGGAAAATGATAACATATAAAGTATCCTCCTGGTTTCAAAATTCTGTATATTTCTTTTAAACTATCAATTTCATTTCCTCCTGTTTCTCTCACGTGTTCTAATACTCCCACAGAAACAACGGCATCAAATTGATTATTTGCGTATGGGAGTATCTTTGGTTCTTGACGATTTCCTAGTTTAAAATTATAATTTAATTTTAGATATTGTCGTAATGAAAAATCATTAAATGAAAATCCATCAGTTTGATAACCTGCTGTTAATAAAAAATAAGAAAAGTGACCATTACCACATCCCCAATCTAACACTTTACTACCTTTAACGATATATTTTGATAATATAAGATAAAGTTGATTATATTGATTAGCACTAATTAGACTTTGAAATTGTGAGAGATCACAATTTGGATATTCTGCTTGAATTTCCATGAGTTCGTTAATTATTTGTTTAGTCTCTATCTGATGTGATGATTCCATAGTTGTTCCTAATAATTATCTGGAGATATCTGGAAAATTATAATTGTATTTTTCCATTGCTTGAATAATTTTATCTGTGACTAATTGCCATGAAAAATGTTTTTCGGCATATTCACGTGCTATAATGCCCATCTGAGATAATTTTTCTCGGTTGGATATCATTTCTATGGCTTTTGCGGCTAAATCTTGAGAATTACCGGGTTGATGTAATACTAAAAATTTGCTGGGTTCTAATTCTTTAATCCCTTTAATATCTGAAGCTAATATTGCTCTACCAGCAGCAGCATAAGCGTAAAGTTTAATTGGAGAGTAACCGATATCATCTAAACCCTGTTTTGGTAATAAGGCTATATCAAAACAGTTAATATAATCGTTAGATTGTTCGTAGGAAACTACTCCCATGAATTTAATATATTCTAAATTTCCATAAGTTTCGTTTAAGTAGTTAATTTTTCTTCCTCCTCCTATTACTAATAAACGAGTTTCTGGGTATTTATCATAAATTATAGACATGGCATTAATAGCAACTTCTACACCTTGCCAGGGTTCAAGATCACCAATAAATCCTAAGTAAAAATATTCTGGATTTAAGTTGAGTTTTTTGAGTATTTCTTGTCGGGTTTTTGGCTGAAAAAAGTTAATATCTGTGCCATTACCAGCGACGAATATTTTTTGACTATCTATACCATTTTCTATCAGTTTTTCTTTAATATTAGGAACTACTGTTCTGACTAAGTTGGCTAATTTTCCATCTCTAATTTGCAGGTATTTAATAATACTTTGTTGCCAGTCATAAACTCCCATCATGGTAAGTTCATCAACAAACCAACCATTATGTTCGGTGACAATTTTTTCAAACCCTCTTAATTTTAAGGCTAATAATACAAAGAATGATAATAAATTACTTCGCAAGTATACCCAATCATACTCATTAGGATTTTGCTGTAATACTGTAAATATTTGTAATAAGCTATTAATGCTAGTTTTACTGATGGGAAGTAATTTACTTAACTTATTACTAGAAAAAATGACTTTATCAAAATATTTGGTAGCTATTTGCTGATCAATTTTTTGGTTATTGGTGCTAGGAATAATGGCATCTAAAATATGTCCAGCACGGCGAAATTCTTGAGAAATAGATGTAAAATGTACTGTACCACCATTGGAGTGAGATAAATTGAGTGTGGAAATAATAAGAATTTTCATAAATTCTGATATGGTATTTTGATAAATTTAGGGAATTTTAACATTAAAAACTTTTACCCAACGGCTAAAGTTAATTACGCGCCAAATAATGGGATTAAATAACCGTTTACCTGCAATTATATCTGCAAACATTTGGTTAATTAATTGGGGATGTAACCAGAGATCAAGGGTGGTAATAGCTGCTTGAAGTTCTGACTCGAAGGTATTATACAATGTTTCGCGCATCCAATGATATTCGGGGGTAACAAAACCCATTTTATCTTTTCTGTTTCTGACAGAATTAGGAATTATGCCTGTCATGGCGGATCTTAACACTGTTTTAGTTTCACCATTTTTAATTTTTAGACTGTCATCTAATCCATAGACAAATTCTACTATGCGATAGTCCAAAAAAGGTACTCTTGCTTCAATTGAATGTGCCATTGAGTTACGATCTTCCCAATGCAGTAACATAGGTAAGCTGGTATTGGTAAGCTGTAAGGCAGATAAATCTTGAATTGGTGTATCTGTTTGATGCAATATTTTAAAAGGATCGTGAGGGTTAATGTCTAGCGATCGCATTTTATCTGAATTAATCCAAAAGGGAAATTTAGTCGCTGATGGATAGCCTAAAATTTGTCTAATTATTTGACGAAAATATCCTGGTAAAATAGATTCTACACTTTTAAGAAACTTGGTAGAACCTTGATAACGACAAGAAAAAATGATTTCTTTTGATAGGTTTATTAGCTGCTTTTTTTGTAACAGATATTTAAACAAAGCCCCATAAAATCCATGATATCCTGCAAAATATTCATCAGATCCTTGTCCATCTAAAATTACTTTTACTCCTGATTTATTAGCTTGTTGAAAAATACACCACTGGGCAAATATGCTGGTAGAACAAAATGGTTCATCTTGATGCCAGGTAATTTTATCAAGTAAATTAAAGAGTTCTAAGGGGTCTGGAAATATATAATGAGGTTTAACATTTGTGGATGTAACTACTGAGTTTATATAAGGGCGTTCATCGCATTGGGGAATATCAAAACAAGAGGAAAAAGTTTGAAAAGGATAGGATGTATTTTCATGTTGACGAATTTGATTAGCAAGGCAAACTATAGAAGATGAATCTAGTCCACCAGAAAGACATGAACCAACTGTAACATCTGCTTGTAAACGCAATTTTATGGAATCATTTAATAGTTTGTAAACTGAATTTGCGGCTTCAGGAAGAGTTAATTCTAGTGATTTATTCGGCAATTTATACCAAGATTTTACTTGTATTTTGCCAAAATAATCATCATTTTGGTCTAAAGAAAGTGTGAGATATTCGCCTCCGCGCAGTTGCCAAACCGATTGAAATAGGGTTTCATGGGTATGATCAAATAATCCATAAGCTAAAAAATCATAGGCTTTTTGGGGATTAATTTGGGCTTGCCATTGGGGTAAGGTGGTAAATTGTTTAATTTCGGAGGCAAAGGCAATTAATTGATGAGGTTTTTGATATATATATAAAGGTTTAATACCAAAGCGATCGCGTACTGCCCAAAGTAATTTTTTCCTGTCATCCCAAAGCAAAAACGCAAACATTCCATTAAACCGATTTAAACAATCAAACCCCCAAGTTTGGTAAGCTGCAATAATGATTTCTGTATCGCAATGACTCTGAAAAGAGAAACCATGATTTGTTAATTCTGCTGCTAATTCTAGGTAATTATAAATTTCACCATTAAATACTAACCAAATTTTTCCATCTCTACTGGGCATTGGTTGATGTCCGGCTGGAGATAAGTCTAAAATAGCAAGACGACGATGGCCTAAACCCAAGCCAACATCATCAGCAAAGTAAAAACCGCTATCGTCTGGTCCGCGATGAGAGATAATATCAGTAAAGGATTTGAGGATATCCCTATTGATGGGTTGAAGATTTTGATTCCAAATGCCTGTAATGCCGCACATTAGTTATTCTAAATATTGATTAATTTTTCATATAATTGTAAACTTTCTTGATTAACTCAATTGTTATAAAATAAAAAAATATTTCTAATAAATTATTCATCCTTATGATAAATGAATATATTTTTAACAACCACTTATTATTAATAAGTCTTCTATTAATTTGTTTTTCTTTATGACTAAAAATGGCATTATCAATTAATATACAAAAAGTTTTATAACTATATTTTCCACTTAAATAAATTTCATTATAAGCCAATTCCGTGATCTCAGTTATATATTTATCATCTTTTATTTTGCCAATTACTTCATCAAGATTTGAAAAATCCTTTTTTATAGCAATATAATGTCGGTTGGGTTCTAGGATATGATCATAATTTCCCTCTACTAAAATTTGACAAGTTTTAGTTATTATTGCTTCAAAGTGACGGGGACTGATCGCAAAAAATTGATAATTATCCCAATCAGGAGGAAGAAAATGAGTGATTTCTTGGAAGGAAATATTGTTATTATTCTTGAGTATAGTTTCAATCTTTGTTTTTATTTCTCCACGTCTATCCAATACACTTGAACCACTTTCACAACCTATAACTGTTTTTCCGGAAGCTAAAAAATCAAACCATTTATCTCCTAATATAGTATCTTTATCTAAAGTTGATATATTGGAATTTAATCCCAATCTCTCTGCGCTATCAGATACAATTTTTGCGATTTGATGTTTAAGTTGACCATGTTTACCAAATCTATAGGGTAAATGACTTGCACGGTAAACAATATCATATTTTCTATCTTTAATTGGTGTGAGCGAATGAGCATATTGTTGAGCTACAACATCATCTATATACCCTGTTAAACATTGATAAAATACAGCTTTATTATACATTTTTGGATAGAGAATTTTTTGTTTCTCCTGATCAAAATTTGTAAAAATTACTGAAATATTCCACTCATACAACCAATCATCTAATATTTCTGCATAATCATATTCATCTTGAGGAATAGCCATTTTCAGGCAATTGACATTTTTAATCCATTTCATTTGCCATTTCCAAACCTCAAATAACCGAGAATGGCGTAAGCAAAGAAAAGTATTATGTAAAATCAAAACATCAAAATTAAGATAGATTAACCAAGAAGGAATACCAAACAAAGCATTATAATAAATGATGTCATGTTTTACATCAGAATATTCTAATGCTTTAAGATGATATTGAACAGCAGCACGCATTTTACCAAAACCAGGATACCAATATAATACTAGTATCCTTTGAGGATTTCTGAGCATCAGATTCATTTAATTGATGTACTATTTTATGCTTGATAAATTCATATAGTTTTGATGTTTTTGGATACATTCCTCAATAAAACTGAAATTATTTTTTGTCCAGTTGATAGTATTAATTAATCCTTTTATCAAATCAATTTGACATTCAAAATCCAATTGAGTTCGAGATTTTTCACTACTACCAAAGCGTTTTCCTGAATTATCCCATTCTCGTTTAGGACGAAAATCAAGTGGTGTGGGATTAGATGTTAGTTCATTAATTGAATTTGCTAACTCTAAAATAGAAGTTTCCACTCCACTGGCTAAGTTATAAGTTTCTCCTGAAATTCCCTTTGTAGCACACAATATTAACCCTCGGACAATATCATCCACATATATAAAATCGCGGGTAGCAATTCCGCCATTTTCTACAGTTAAAGGCATTTGTTTAATGGCACGGTAGATAAATGTGGGTATTACATTTCTCCATACTGTAGCTGGTGTTCCTCGCCATTGTCCAGCGCCTAAAACTTCTCCTGGTCCATAGACGTTTTGAAAACGAGCCTTAACAACAGGTAAATTATGACGTTTAAAATAATAATTTGAGTAAAATTCGCCAATAATTTTAGATATTTGATAGGGACTATCTAAGTACAATGACACAGGAGCATCTTCTGTAGTTGCTTCTGCTTGCTCAAAAGTTTTTTCAGCCACAGTGCAACCAGCAGAAGAATAAACAACTTTTTTGAGATTAGCGAAGTCCTTTATCCTTTCATACAGTTTTAACGTTGTTAAGGTATTGTTTTCGTGATCAGCCAAGGGATCATAAATAGAACTTTGATTACCATGATAGGTAGCTAAATGAAATACATAATCTAAATCATCTGGTAAATCAGCTAAAGTTTCATCATTGGTAATTGAACTTTTAATAAAACTAATCCTACTATCATCAGGTAAATTTTCTTGTTCGGATGAAAGTAAATTATCAACTACTATGATTTTTTCTGGAGAAAAAGATAACAAGGTTTTTACTAGGTTACTACCAACAAACCCTGCACCTCCGACGACTAACACTTTTTGGTTAATTAACTGATTCACGATGATTACAAAAAATAAATTAACTAAGATGACTGTTTGGCGAAATCATGATAAGTGACTCAAATTTCTTTTGAAATCACTTATCAACTTATTAAGAAATAGGAGATTTATTTTTTCTCCTCACCTATTTTCAAATGAGTATAAGTTTGGCTAATACCATATTGCTTATACCATTCTATAGCCGCTTTTACTCCTGTTTCTAAAGGAGTAGTAATTTTCCAGTTAAAGTCCTGATTAGTTTGAGATGGATCTAACAGGATAGTAAAAGCATCATCAACATTGCGAGGACGAACTTCAACTTCTTTTTCTAATCTAATATCCAAGGCTTTGACTGTAGCATCAAAAAGTTCTTTGATTGAATAATCACTACCCGATGAAATATGATAAGCTCCTTTACTTCCTTTTCCATCTAAAGCTTTTATAACTACATCAATGAGATCATCAATGTAAATAAAATCTCTACGAGTATCCATTACAAAACAGGGTTTATCATTGGTTAAGCGATGGTAAAAGGTGGGTAATGGTCCACTGAGGTTTCTGGGTCCATAAGCATTAGCTAAACGGAAGGAAATATAGTCTAAACCAGACAACTGAATATATTGTTCACCGGCAGTTTTACTAATGGCATAACTACTGCCACCAGATAAAATAGGATGATTTAAAGTAATAGGTTGTTCTAAAGGTTTTAAACCATAACAGAGGGCTGTTTGGAAATAAATTAATCTTTTAACATTTAACCTTTGGGCAGCTTGGGTAATATTAGCTGTTCCTAAAACATTGGTCAAACTATCTTCAGTCCAATTGTTGGGATCTTTATAGGAAGCTGCTGCATGAATAACCTGTTCCGGTTGAAAATCATCAAATAGTTTGTTAACTAATTCTTGATCAGCAATTGTTGCTTCAACCACTGTTAGATTAGCATGAGATTTTAAGTTATCTCGCCTTCCGGTAGAATAGTTATCTATAACGAGAACTTGCTCACCTTTGGCTAATAAACGATCAGCCAAATGAGACCCAATAAAACCTGCACCACCTGTAATTAAAATTTTCACTTTGAATAAACCTCACACTTGAATTAGTTTTTGATATTTACTTTGTTGATCATGGAAAGTTTGTTGCCACAATTCGAGAGATAATAACCCCCAAATTTTACGCCCGAATTTAGGTTCATTTTCCAGTTGCCCTAAAACCTTGTGATTATTAATCAACTGCCGATTTAAGGCGTTACTAGAAGAAAATATATCATAGATAAACTCTTTTGCTTCACCTTTGAACCATTCTGATAAAGGAACTGGAAAACCCATTTTATTTTGTCTTTCCAGAATCGCCGGTGGTAAAACCGATGACATGGCATTTTTCAATACCTGTTTCATTGTACCATCTTTAAACTTAATATTAGAGGGAATTGTTGCTGCTAATTCGACTAAAGGATGATCTAGGAAAGGAACACGAGACTCCAAACCATGAGCCATACTAACTCGATCTTCTACTTGTAGTAAAGCAGGAAGTAGGGTTTTAAAATCAAAATGAGTCATACTATCAAAATAGGACTCTTTCTGCACATTTTTACCCTTAAAAATAGTTCGGAAAGTTTCGTATGTCGAGTAATCATTTAATTCATTCCAATTGATCTCATCATTGAAACCATCTCTACGATTAATTAACTCAAAATATCTTTTATCTATATCTTCAAATAATCCTTGACTCCAGAATTTTCTTAGGAGAGGTTTGTAATTCTTAAGTGCAACTAAATTGGGAATAATTGATTCATAGGTGACAATAAAATTACCTGAGTGCATCGTCCCATCAATTGCGCCTTTAATACACTGCTCAAAATAAGCAATTAAATAACGAGTATAACCCCCAAAAATTTCATCTCCTCCTTGTCCTCCTAGCACAACTTTACGATATTTACTAGCAAGTTGTGACACCATATATTGAGCAAAAGAACCTGGTCCAGCAGTGGGATAATCTAAATGATAAATCACCTTTTGAATATTATGAATAAAATCATTAACATTAATATCAGCTTCATATAGTTCAAAGCCACGCCAATTAGCTACTTCACGAGCATAAGGACTTTCATCATAATCAGAACTTATCGAAAACTTACCGATAAAACCAACCAAATCATCAGGGTTTTTTTCGGAAGCAATAGAAGCAACAATACTAGAATCTAAACCTCCACTAACATAAGCACCAACAGGAACATCACTGCGTAAATGAAGTTGTGCTGATTCTCTAATTAAAGACTGGATTTTTTTCTCAAAATATTGTTCTGTATGATCAAAATCTAAGTGATAGTAAACTTCCCAATAACGAACTATTTTAATTGAACTATTTTGAATAATTAAATCATGTCCAGCTTGTAATTCACTAATATCTTTAAAGAGAGTTTTTCCTGCCAAACAGAACTGAAAAGTCAGATAATCTTGGAAACCTTCTATATCAGTTTCTATTTTGTCTATGAAAGGCAAAAGAGCTTTAACTTCACTAGCAAAATAAAAAATATTATTAACAATAGTATAATAAAATGGTTTAATGCCAAACCGATCTCTGGCACAAAATAATCTTTGATTAGCTTCATCCCATAAGGCAAAAGCAAACATTCCTCGAAAATGATTAACACAATCTGTTCCCCATTTTCTATAAGCTTGTAAGATAACTTCTGTGTCTGAATGAGTAAGGAAATTTTCTTCCCCTAATTCGTGCCGTAATTCAATATAGTTATAGATTTCGCCATTATATGTCACCCAGTTACCTGATCTATCAGTCATGGGTTGCTTTCCCGTTTCAATATCAATAATACTTAAGCGACGATGAGCAAAACCTAATCTTTTTTGTTCATGAGTCCATATTCCTTCACCATCGGGTCCTCGATGATGTTGAATGTCATTAATTACCTGAAGATGGGACTTCAGATGAGGTATCTCCTCATAGGCTAGATTAACAATGCCACCAATTCCACACATATCAAAAGTTTTAAAGAGTGGTTAATTTATAACATATAAGGTTGTTATTGTGCAAGGATTTAACAAAAATTCTCTTTCCTTTGAGGTAAAATTTGCTAACTAAATTTTGGCTAATCGCTGTTGTTTGAGTTTTTTCAACCATCTCCAAAGACGGGGAAATTTACTTTGAATTTTAGCTTTTATTTTTTCTTTGATAGATATTAATAGCATATCTATGATCTCACTGAGTTTATATTGTATCTCATATTGTATCTCTTGGATAGTATTCTTTTGCTTATTTTCCGCTTCGTGAATGGTGAAAGGTGAAACTCCTTTACCAATGGGTACACATTCATTAATAACTTGATCAAAATCTTGAATGAATTTTCGGTAACTATATTGACCAGATCGAATAATATCTTGATAAGCTCGTTCTGTCAATTGGATTAAATAATCATCATTTTGCAGTTTATTAAGTACATCATCAATATTACTAAAATCTTTTTTTAGTGGTATGTAGTGAAGTTCAGGTTTAACAATCCCTGAATAATTACCCTCAAAAAGAATTAATGCTGTTTTCAAAGAAATTGCTTCAAAAATTCTCGGAGAAATCTGGTTCATCATTACTTTACCTTCATGTTCAGCTAGATATTGCTGATGAATTTCTTCATAAGTTAATGACGGATTTTTTTGCAGAGCAATCTGAATATTTTTACGGATATTACCATAATCATCAAAGACATTTGAGCCACTTTCAGTTCCTAAAGTTGCTCGACAATTTTCCATAAAATCATACCATTGTTCACCATAAATGCGCTTTTCATCGTCCCATTCAATATCAGAATTTATATTTTTTTCTTCACAAATTTGATGCATTTTTTGAGCAATAAGTAATTTCTCTCTTCCTAAATTTCCGTACCAATACGCTAATTCACGACCTCGATAATTAATCGCAAGTTCACGTTCTTTAAGTGGTTTAAAGGTAGTTTTATTTTCAAATTCAATAGGAATAAAACCAGTAATTATACTTATAAATATAACATCAGGAAATCTTGATTTAGGATAAACTAAGTCAAGATATTGTTCTGGTACACAACTAAAAACTGCCTTAATACCTAAATTCTCGATCCAAGTTCTTGTGATTTCAGTATAATCATATTCATCTTGAATAAATAAAACTTTAAAGCCATTAAAATTTTGTAAAGGTTCACGATAATGAGGTGATAATAAGTCAAAACATAATCTTACTGAATAATGAATAATCACCACATCAAAAAGTTCTAAATTAAAGTTACATTTAGCATTATTAGTTGCATGAGCATAAAATATATTATGTACTGAAAATAGAGAAAAACTCTCTATGTATTCTTTAACTGTATTTGTTAAAACAGAATACTGATCGTATAAGAAAAGGATATTAAGATATTTTCGTCTGTCCATGTTCATTTATTAATTACCTTTGAGAAAGAATAGATTATTTTGTAGCGAGTATATATAGATCTAAACCAACAAATCGGGCTATATTATTGAAAAGATTTTCCCGATTGACAATGATTTTGCCATTGAAAAGAACGTAAGTATCAAAGTTTTGCACATCAATTTTAACAGAGGAAAATTCTTTAAACAGTTTATACACATCTTGCTTGGAAACATAATCAGTATGAGGTGCTGCCTCGCCTTTAGAGTTAGGATCATAGAGTGAACGGACAAACTGAGCAAAGTTATCATAACGACTTACTTTATTATCCTTAGAAAATAATGTTTTTAAATACCTAAAAGGAACTTGTACAAGTTGCCTAAATGAGTTTTTATGATAAAGCATAATAATTGCTTTTCCATTAGGTGCTAATACTCGGTAAACTTCTGATATACTCTTTGCCAAGTCACCTGTATGATGTAAACAACCTATTGAATAAACAAAATCAAAAGATTCATCTTGGTATGGAATATTGAGCGCGGAACCAACTTTAACTTGTTCTGGGTTATTTCGACCCGTCATGGATAGTCTATAAGCCATCATATCTACAGGGTTTTTAGCAATATCTAAGCCAAAATAATTGCAGTCATAAGAAGCTAGTAATCCGCCTAATGTACCATAACCTAAGCCAATTTCTAATACTTTTTTTGCTTTTAAATTTTCATTAGCAACATATTGTTTTAGGTAGGGATATAAGTCAAAATAGGCTTTGTCAAAAATGGCAATATTTTCAGGTGTTATTTCCGTTATACCCAGTGACTTTGCTAAACCAGTTCCACAAAGTTCATTCCAAAATTCCGAATTTTCTTGACTAATATTATCTAAATTCATTGGTAGTTTTCCCTATTTTACTATGATTAGCCTAATTATTGTTTTGTTAATTGATACACTCGCCTATACCAGCATATTTATTTTGGTATTTAGGATAGTCGTTAGGAGCATATTCTATATTTAAAAGAAATTGCTTATGCTGATCATCTAAATTGATATTATAAAAAAGCATCAAAGTATCCTTTAAGTCTCTGGAAGAATTTTAAGCCCACGAGGTAAATAATATAACTTATTAACAAGACATAACCTAAAGCGATTAAATTAGGAATATTATGATTTAGAATACATTCTCTATACGCTTCAGCCAAAATATAAAATGGATTTGCTTGAGAAGCTATTTGTAAAATACCGGGGACAAGTTCCAGAGGATAAAAAATAGGAGTAGCAAATAAAAGCATCATTAAGAGATTAGGCAGAATGACACTGACATCTCTAATAAATACATTAATTGCCGACAAAAAGAAACTGATAGCAATGATAAACCAAAACAGAATTATTGTCACAGGGATAACAATAATAACGTGCCAAGTAGGTAAATTTCCATCTATCACTAAGAGAATTAACAAAAATAAGATGCTAACGGCTAAAGGTACAAAGCCAACTAAGGATGAAGCAACGGGTAGCACTTCTGTTTTAAAAGCAATATTTTTAATTAATCCTGCACCACTTACTACAGATGTAGTAGCAGCCATAATAGATTCATTAATTGCTAACCAAGGTCCATAACCACTAATTAACCAAATAGCATAGGAAAGTGTTGTGTCAGAACCGGGTAATTTGGATTTAAATACATAACCAAACACAAAAGTGTAAATCCCTAACATTAATAAGGGATTTAAAACTGCCCAGATACTGCCTAAACTTGAACCTAAATAGCGATCGCGGATATTCATCTTGCAAAAGTTAAAGATAAACTTTAAATCTTGATAAGTAAATCCGAGAATTGAGGTTTTTTTGATCAAACTTCTACGCAATAGTGTGGTGTCCTTTGACTTCAGATTGATAAGTGTAAATGATTGCTGGACGACCTCCAGTGGGAGGATTGGGATCAATTACTTCGACAATGGTTGACTTTACCGCTATAACTTCACTGTTGTCAAGTAGTTTACAAGTTATAACATAAATACCCCATCCTAACAAAAGAGGAGTCATACTAATGGTATAAGCAATAGAACCGAAAAAGTTACCAGGGGCGATCGCTTCATAATCACTAAGACGACTATCTTCTATTAATAATCCATCAAGACGCATGATTTCAAGTTTCATATCAGGATCATTAAGAGGGGTGGTAATATTCATCTGTAATTTTAAAGCTACATCTTTCCCAACAGTAATAATAGAACGAGGTTGACTTTCGTTTAAATAGCTTGTCTCTAGGGTAACTATGTCACAACCTGTACGAAAAGATTGAGATTTAACCAGAAGACGATATTTTGTTAATAATGTTTCTTCATCAGCTTTTTTGACCGCATCTAAATAAGCCCCAGTCACATCTTTGGGATTTCCATCCATAACAATATGACCTTGATCCATCCAGAAGCATCGGTTACACATTTCAGTAATTGTTCCCATCCCGTGAGAAACAATAATCACAATTTTACCTTGCTCACAGATTTTTTTAATTTTACGAGTCGCTTTGCTTGCAAAAACTGCATCTCCAGCGGATAACGCTTCGTCAATAATTAATATTTCTGGCTGAATATACACAATCATGGAAAAAGCCAGACGACTTTTCATACCAGTAGAATAAGTGCGTACTGGATAATCAATAAATTCTCCTAGTTCAGCAAACTCAATTACTTGATCAATCACTTGATCTACTTCTTGACGACTTTTTCCTTGTACTTCTCCGTCAACATAAATATTTTCTCTACCACTAAGGTCTTCTCTTAACCCTACGCCTAAAGTCATAATAGCAGTAACATGACCTTGAACTTCAATTGTTCCTGAAGATGGTTGAGTTAAACCTGCTAACATTTGTAATAAAGTAGATTTCCCCGCACCATTATGTCCTACAATTCCTAAGCGATCGCCACTTTGAAGCATAAAGGAAACTTGATCTACAGCTACCTTACTGCGAGTTGTTTTGACGGCTTGATGAGCAGGGTTAAAAATTGCCTGACGGAGCGATCGCACCGTATCTGTAGTGGTAGTTTGATAGATTTTAGAAAGGTTATTAACCTTAATATAAGGATTCAATGGGATATCTCCAATTTATGCCAATTTAAAGGTAAACTCATTAAACTTGAGCGAGATGAGCCTTCTACGATTAAATCTAAACGATTTCCATAAGTCCAACTTCTCACATCATAACCTACTCGTGGTTCTTTACTACCCACGGGTACTGCTTGTGATAAAAACAAACTAAAATAATAATTACCAGGTGCAATGGGCAAACTAGGAATAGTTAAGTTAACTTGATATTGTCCCTCTTGAGAAGCAACCGGAATGTCATTTTCCAATAGTAAAATTTCCCAACCTACACCAACTCGAAAAAACTCAACTCCATAACCAAAAACAACCGGAACTGATTTAGTTAACTCTACAGGAAAGCAAAATTTAGTATGTTCTCCCGATTTAGCTTTCCATGTTTGAGGTAAGTTCGAGCTAAACTTTGCACCTTCGGCTAATTCGGCAGTGGAGAGGTTTAAATAGTCTCTAACAACGGTTTCCGATGAGCCATAGTTCACCATATTCCCCTTATTTAAGATACAGGACTCTTCACATAATTTTAATAATGCTGTCCAATCATGGGTTACTAAGACCCCAGAAGCACCATGAGAGAGTCTTTCTCTGATTCTTTGCCAACATTTATTTTGAAAATGCTCATCACCCACAGATAAGGCTTCATCAATTAAATAAATATCATATTCTACAGCCGTAGCAGTGGCAAAATAAAGCCTAGCGGCCATTCCTGTGGAATAAGTACGAATAGGTCGATCAAAATTAGCTTCTAATTCAGAAAACTCTCTAATCTCTTCGATAAAATACTTGAGCCGAGATGATTTAACTCCTTGTAAAGTTAAAAGACGTTGAGCATATTCTTTTCCTGTTAAATAAGGATTACCTACTCCACCTAATTCAAATAAACCAGATAAATCTCCATACTTCAATATTTGACCTGATGTGGGAGTGTAATTACCTCCTAATACTCTTAATAACGTGCTTTTTCCTGAACCATTACGTCCAATTACACCAATAATTTTTCCCTTGGGAACTGTTAAAGAGATATTATTAAGAGCCAGAATATTCTGCTGTGTTTTTACCTTACCTAATAAAATTTGCCAAGCTGAACCATGATCATAAATGGGGAAAACTTTGCTTACTCCATAACAAGATAGAGCAGCTATTCCTTGACTTTGTATGTTCTCCTGTTGCACTGTTGTAATCTTGTATTTTGAGATACTAGTCATTATCTTAATCAGTATAAACCTAGGTCGGCCGGATTTAAACTTTTTCCTGCCATTAAAGCATCATAAACTTTTTCATATCGTTGTGCACAAGCATCAGCACTATGCCATTTAATAGCATATTCTCTACTTTTTTGGCCTATGTTCAAGCGTTTTTCTTGATTCAATGCTAAATCTTTTAAAACATCATACACAGTTTCTTCTGTAGCAGAAACTAAAGGAAATTCATCCTGACAAGCTAATTGATGTCCCTGTTTTAATTCATAAGGATTTATATAACAAATCACTGGTTTTCCCAACATCATACATTCCCTAGCGGTAGCCCCATAACGTCCTAAATTTAATTGATCTACAATAATATCGGCTTGAGCTTGAATATATCTGACTTCTTTATTTTTCATGTTAGTAATAAAGATTAATTTGACAGGTATTCCTTCTGATTTTAGTCTTTCTATTGCGTCCATAACCGCAGGAGTACCTTTGATATTGCGTTGATTATCTCTAGTACGAATATCATAATTTCCTACTGCATGATAAACTAAAATTTCATCTTGATTTTTCTTGACCTTAAATTCCTCTGGTATTGATAATTCAGGAGTCCAAAAATCAGGATCAAGACACATAGATAAAGGTTCAAAAATTGTTTTATTTGTATCTACATAATCCAATGCAGGAACAGTTTCAGCACAGATTAAATCACAATAAGTATCAACTTTTTTACCCCAAGCTAGATTTTTTTCATCATTACAAACTTGTGGATTATCTTGCCACATACAGGTATTACAAACAATCCTACCATCTAATGCTGACCATTGTGCAAAGGTAGTTTGAGCTATTCCACTATTACAACCGCTAAGAGTATAGGCAATTTTTTTGCCTAAATTTTTCCACTCAATAATATCTGTAGGCTGTTCATTTTGCCAGTTTTCAGGAAAAAAAGACATTAGACCATCACCTGCAAAATGTAATAAATCAAAACGATTTTTTGCTTGTTCAAAAAAACTGGTAATATTTTGTTTAAATCTGACAGGATCAGCATCATATAAATTAATATCCTCTCCATGGTAATAGTTAACATTTACTCCATTTACTGGATCTTCATAACTAACAGTTACTGCATCCCATCCTCTTTTCCTCAGAGATTTTGCTAAATAATAAAAGTGATAGTAACTATTATGAAGAAAAAGCACACTTCTATCTTTATAACTGATTAAATAATTTTGTCCTAAGTTATCCTGACGAATTTGTTTACGTCGTAAATTATCCAGATATTTAATAGCTGGATCATAATTATTTTCAAGGCTTTCTAATCTAAGATTAAGAGCATATACATTTTCCGAAATATAATTATATAGTTGTTCTTGATTTTTGTTTAGTTGTTCTTGATTTTTGTTTAGTTGTTCGTTTAGTTGCTGTTGATGATGTTTAATCTCTTCTTGGTTAACGAGTATTTTCTTGATAACTTCTATTAGTTTTCTGGTTAGACGATATAAGAAAAATGAGCCTAAAATACCTATAACAAAAATACTTATTCCTGTAAGCACAAGTAAATAGTTCATAATTTAAGTATGATAATAAAGTAATTCTCTTGTTTTTTCAAAACCGCAATTCATCAAAACATCAATAATAGAAAGTCCACTCACAAATTCTTTGGTATTAATTTGTTGGTAAACTGGATGTTGAAAATTTTGATAAATTAACTCAATTCCTTCTAGTGAAAATTTGTCATTTTCTTGATAGCCTGAAGCACCTCCTCCACATAAATAAGCTGTTCCTTCTACTGCCTTAACCATAGATATTAACAGATCAGTAGCATTTCCCTCCACCTTAAGATTAGAACCTAAGATAAATTTTGAAATATCTAACTCAAGCACATTAATCAACTCATGAATAGCATTTAAGTTAAAATCTACTAAGGAATCAGTAGGATAATTAATCAATTCTAAAAGTTGAGGAAATACTATATCAAAAAAAGAGCTACGACAATAGTTAATTTGAATTGTTTTTAATAGTTTAGAACGCCAAGTTTGATGATTATTAATTTGGATATCCTGATAAGTTATTTTACCACTATAACTACGTATAATTGGCATAGTAATCCAATTACTTTGACCAGCAATTAATAACTTAGCTCTGTTTGACCATGTTCCTGCTCCTGTTTTAGGAAATTGTACATTATCCATGATGATAAATATATCAGATCTGGCAATTTTGTCAAAATATCCGAGCCAAGGGAAAAAGTTAGGTTGGTGAATCGCAACTATTTTAGTTTTTTTCATAGTCATCTCGCAAAATTCCCATAATTATAACATCTAAATAGTTCCCATCAATATAAGCAGATTGTCTTAATCTTCCTTCTTGGATAAACCCGATTTTATTATAGAGCTTAATTGCTACTGAATTATGACTAAATACATGAAGATAAACACGATTAAGGTTTAAATCTTGGAAAGCAAACTGTAATAATAATTTAACAGCTTCTGTACCATAACCTTTACCTTGTTCTGCGACTTCTCCAATTCTAATTTGTAACTCAGCACAACGGTGAATATAGTTAATACTATGTAACTGACATGAACCAATTAATTGATTATTTTTTAATAAGCGAATCCCAAAAATAACTAAATCATTTCTTTTTTGGATAGATTCAAACCAACTTTGATGTTGAAATTCACTAATTGGTTTATAAGGTGCATTAAATAATACTTGCTCACGGTTATTAATCCAGTCAAACATAATAGGAATATCAGCCAAAGTAAGAGGAGTAAGAGCAATTTGTTTATACATAAATAGGTGTCTCTAAAATTTCCGAATGCAGAAGCATCGAATAGGAATTAACTAAAATCATATCGGTTTTTAAATCACACACCTGCTTAACAAATTCTAAATAATTAATAGATTTTTTAGGAGGTTGAATTAATAAAGGAATATGATGTAATTTTGCTAATTCTTGTAATTCTTCATTGAATATTCTCCCTTCCTACTTTTTTGAGAGAATCATCATATTTTTGATGTTGTTTTTTTGCTCTCCCATCAATACAGCGAGAAATGCGATCGCGAGGACTCATTATTTCGGGTGTCCACCAACCGGGATGAGTTAACACTTGTAATTTTTTATCTTCACCAGATTCTAAAACATCTTTGAGACGACGAAATCTCCAATAACCATTGGAATCAGAACAATAAGCATAATTTTCCTTAAAGTAACGTCCGTAAGTATTAATCATACCACCTATTTCATCTTCTTCTATGTTTAACCAATTACCAATATCAGGATTATGCCAAGAAAAGACATGAATTTTGAGATTAAAGTTTTTTTGGAGTATTTCTCGTTCAAATTGCAACCAATCTAACAAGTCTTGATAATTAGTCAATCTTGAAGCGTAGAAATTAGGATCGAAGTGAAGACCAAAATCATGTCCTAAATCTTTAATTTTTAATAACAGTTCAATATTTTCATTTTCAAAAAAATTATAAAACTCATTATGTAAGTGAATGAAATAAGTTGCTTTTATTCCTTCTTCAAATTCAATTTGAGCTAGACGATAAGCTCGATGAATAGAAAGATCCAAATCATGCCGCCAAAGACATACTTTGGCTGGATTTTGATAATCATAAAAATCAATAATTTTCCAATTTTGTTTAGCTATTTGTAAAAGATAGCGATATTGTAATTCAGTAAAATCTTCAAAATTGATGTTCATTGGTCAAATATTAAATTAATTTAGTTATTTTTTTGATTAATTGTTCTAACTCAGTAATTCGTTGCTTAAGTTGGCTAATTTCATCTGATACATTCATTCCTAAACGAACTCGACAGGATTTAATGATATCAGATGATCTCCGTCGTCCTTTCTTGAGTGTCTCAATTTCTTCTAATATAAGCATTCCATCAGAGGTTAAAACAGCTACTTCTTTAGTTTCATATCTGATTTCAATTACTTGACCCGGAACACCCAAATAAGGATAATCAATCGGTTCAGGATGTACCCTCCAGATAGTAACTTTTTCTCCATTCAGAAAAGAATAAGCACCCGCAAATGGTTCAGCACTAGCTCTTACTAATTTTGCTAAGTCTTGTGCTGACTGTTGCCAATTAATTTCTCCATCTTGAGGAAGGCGGGGAAAACATCTTAAGGAAAGTGCAGGATCACTAGGCTGTTCTTGGGGAATTATATTACTATTAGCAATACCATCAAGCAACTCAACAAACATCTGGGGGATATTCTCTGAAAGAAAATCATAAACATCAGCAATATAAATATTATTACTTAAAGGATATTCTCTCTGTAATAATATTGGTCCTTATCATTTCTTTTTTGGATAGATTCAAACCAACTTTGATGTTGAAATTCACTAATTGGTTTATAAGGTGCTATGAAAAAATCCTCATCTTTTCAGATATTCTCTAAGGTCTAAAACTTGGCTAAATCTTTTATAGTTATAACATTAATGGTATCTCCAAAGTGATTTTTAATTTTTCCTTTGATTTTGTCTCCAAAAGCAAAACTTAGGATTATCATGTGATCAACAGGGTTTATTTTTAAATCTTCAAAGTTTTCCACCGCTACTGGAAAGCCATCAAAATATTTTCTATGAACTCCCCTATCATCATCAAAAAACCGAATACTTTTCTTAATTCCCAGCATTGATAGGTAAGGAATGGAACGCAGAGGAATGTAAAATCCGATACTCTTTCTCTGGGCAAAACTATCTTCAATAAACTCTTTGATTATCTGTATTAGCTTCTTGTGCTGCTCAACATATTGAATGAATTTTTGATCACAATCGTGGTCATCTTGTTGAACATAAATTAAAGGTTTAGTATTTTTTTTCTGTGCTACGCAATATAATACACCTCCATATTTGGCTTTTTCAATATTGAGTACATGAAAACCAGCTCTTGCTGTGACTATTCCCAAGGATTCCACGTCATAAAAATTAATGTGTTCGTGAATAATCATTGAGATATCACCATTTTGAATATAAGAAGAGCAATCTGGGACTGCAAAAACAATCAAACCGTTTTCATTTAGTTCATCAAAATGATTTTGTAAAAATAAAACGGGATCTTCAATGTGTTCCAGTACATCATAATGAATATAAACATCTGCTGCTGGAAGTTTTTCCTTTGTTGGATAGAACTCTGCAAAAACATTAATTCCAAATGCTTTGCCTTTATCAACACATACAGGGCTAGGATCTATAGCAGAACCTTTAAATCCATGCTCTATAATTCTTTTAAGAATATAACATCCACCTGCACCAATTTCACGAACTTCTTTGGCAGAGGGATTAAATTTTTTTACCGCATCTAAAATTATATTAAGAAAATCATTTCCATAAGCTTCTGCCAAGTCGTGACCTTCCTGCAAATAGCCCACATTATAATTTTCTTGATACACACGTTCTAGTGATTCCCAGATAAGGGAGTTACTTTTTTGCTTGATAAGTCTGTTCTTCTGATCATAAATTAAAGAGAAAGGCAAAAAATCAGGCACTACATTTTTAGGATCATCTACCTGAGATGTCATTCGCCAATAAAACTGTAAGTTTCCCAAGTCTAATATATTTTCCATAATATTTTTATTTAAGTTTGTTATATACATCAATTAAAATATCTGTTTGAAAAAAGAGGTTATCTTCAGCCATAATTCCTGTTAAGATTAGATTCTTTAAATTCATATTTTTGATATCAGACGTAATCTTTCGTAAGCTAGAAATATTATTCATTGAAGGCATAGGAAACCCGCCTTCTAAAACTTCCGCTTTTGAGAATATAACCTGAGTATCGGGTGCTGTAACTTGGAAGCGAAAAAGCTCTTTCTCTGCTTCTTTTTCAAGGGATATAGACGATTTAACATCTTCATCTGAAACTAGAAGTTCCATACTGATAGGATAACCTCCATTACGGTATGCACCATGACAATAATTACTAAAATTGGTAAGTCTATACGTGTTGAATGCTTGATCATAGCAGAAAAAGTAATACAAATCTCCCATTTCTAATTGTTTATTGAGAAGCAAGCTGATAACAACTGTTTTCAGAGACGGATCACTTGTAAACTGAGACAGATCAACTCCAAGTAATTTACCAAGGAAAGGAATATTAGCAGTCCAGATCAACTGGTCTATATCGTCTATATGATGTTCTTGGTTTTGTTGCCTGATGTATACAGAACTAATTATTCCTTGGTTAGCCTCAATTTTAGCTATTTCTGCTTGCGTTAAAATCTGAACTCCTTTTCTACATAATTCTTGGACAATTGCCTCCACAATGCGATACATACCATACTTAACTGGATAAAACCCCCTACGATTAGAAGAACGTTCAAGAGGTAAGTTGCGTTGATCCACAAATGCTATGTGATCTTTTAAAATTGGGGATGTGGTCATATCTCTTGTCAATGGTTCATCAAAAAGTGCAACTCTTGTCATGGGTGTAAAAATTGTAGCCATGTAATCTAAGTCATTGGCACTTTTACGATAAATTTTTTCGATAGCAGGAATAATGGTATGGTCTGCTACTACTTTGCCAAATCTGGAATAGGCATACTCACAAGCGGTTCCATTCTTATTTTCGATCACCTCTCCTTTCAACTTTTTGTTGAGGTGAATAAAAAGTTCGGCAATACATATTTTGTAGGTATTTTCATCCAAATTCCTAAGATCAAAATAAGGGGTTTCATGCTGAAGTTGACCATTATAATAGATGCCAGCGATGTCTCTTTTGCTACCCTCTAATATTTGCCATTCTCGATCAGGAAGAAAACCATATAATATTCGATCAAGCTCTGGAATCGAAGTTTCGAGCATATTATGCATACCATAGTCAAATTTACCGTTGTTGCCATAATCAAAAGCTCGTAACAATCCCCCCGGCTCTTTAGATTTATCTATAAGAATAATATGGTTTGGATTTTTTTTATTTGACAAAATGTAAGCAGATAATAATCCAGAGATACCAGAACCAACAATGATAGTGTTTTTCATAAAAACTTATGTTGTAATATAATCTTGTGATTATTTGGATTTCCTATATACCTTTTTACTCTAAAATAATCTTTTCAAAAAGGTTCTTAGGTAATTAATTTATCAAATGCTACCACAAAAAGATTATCATAATATTTCAGCAAATATTCCTTTGTTTGATTGAGTGTATTCTGATTTTTAATGTGGGTGTAATAGTAGTACTTAATATCTTTCGTTCCCCATTTTTTTTTAAATGCGTAAACACCTTGTTGTGTTGTCCATGTCCCACCCCAGTTCCACTGTTTGTAACCATTTACAGAAGCATCGATCATGGCTGTATAGATTATCAGGCTTAGAGCTTGTTTGTCTCTGTATTTTTCTACAATAACTGGAGTATAATATTCAACAGTTTCACCTGTATAAAATAACAATAAAGCAGAAATAGTATTACCGTTTAAATGGGCAGTATAAATACGATAATCTTTTTCTGATTTGTAATACTTATTCAAAAGGTCAAAAAATTTTTTTGACTTCGGTTTTCCACCAATAGCGATCATATTTTCATGATGAGTCTCATAAAGAAAATCTATAGCCGAATTATCAATTTCTACTTTCACTCCCTCTTTTATTGCCTTTCTAATCATATTCCTTGTTTTATAATGAAACATATTCATCAATTGTCCTGCATGATTTTCAGTAAAATGAATTTCAGAAAACTGTCCGATTCTGTAATCTACATAATTTTGGGTCAAATCAGAATAGTCATCTTCCGGTTTTAAAGGATTAGAAATTACAGTGCTAGAGCAGAGCAAATTTTCATTTACAAATTGATTGTACTCTTTAACTAGAAATTCAAATACTTCTTTATTATTAGTTAATATTCCTCCATTACTTCCGTAAAATGGGAGTGAGTTATATACTGCTCCCAATGGTCCATTTTTATACAACATGGGAAGAACACCTTGAATCTGTCCATCAGTATTTACCGCACATAGATAGTGTTCCTCTACATTTAGTAATTCCTTGATAAAATCTTTATATTTCCAAGTATGGTACATAATTCTATGAGAGCAGGATGCAACAAATGCGTTATAGGTATCCCTCATAGATAAATCTAGTACCTGTGTCTTCAGACTAAGCATTACTGTAAATATTCGCAGGACGAATGATATTGTTTTTTTTGAAAACCGTCACACAAAATTCATAGGGTAGGTAAGAATGATCTAATTGTACCCGTCGGCTCAATTTATTAATACAAAATGCCGAAATTTCTAAGGGATCTGCGTGATAAGCCCCTTCCTGCATAAAATCAACTTGATTTGTCATGAAATCTATTGCCATAAATTCGCGTGTAATACAAAATAAATCCACAAAAATTTCCTTGATAATTTTTTTGTGTGCTTCAGTATCTTCAGTATATTTGATATTAAATGCACCCGAACTGAATATATAGTCATATTCCTTACACTCTTGTTTAAATTCTTCAGGTGAAAGTAAAACAGCGTCGGTAAATTTCTTCTTGTTATGCTGTAAAAACTCTTCCATCATATCCACACCTGTATAGCTTACATCCTCGAAATGCCTATCCAAGAATGATTTGAAGTGGGCAAGTCCACAGCCAAAATCAAGAACAGAGAATCCTTTTTTACCTTTAGGAATATTTTTTGTCAGTGCCATGAAACGTTCTTCCTGCCTACCTTTTATCCATAAAACTGCTTGTGAAGAATCACCATGCTTTTCAAAAGCTTCACGATAAATTGTTTTTATTTGTTCTTTATTATCCATTTGAAACACTTAGATAAATAGTTTGATAAACACTTTATAAAAACCTTTCACACCAATTCTCTACATTTAATAACGACCAAATCAACAGTCTTCTATTTTGTTTACCTGTTAAATGTTCACTGACTAGCTGCTGTATTGCCTCCCGATTTAAAAACTCATATATATTTGCTTTATCATTAAATATGATCCGACGTACATAGTCAATACTTTCTCCTTTAAACCAACTACCATCGGGAGCAGAAAATCCCTGTTTAACTGCATTGGTTATGGTTGAGGGAATATAATTTTCCATCACTTTCCTTAACAAGAGTTTTCCATCTTGAGTTTTTTGGAAATATTTAGCGGTTTTTGGACCTGGTTCATTTTCATTGAGTCTAGTGACTTGTCCTAGATTACCTAACTTTAATTTTACAGGAACTTTCATCGCAAAGTCCACTAAATCATTATCTAAAAAAGGAACTCTTGTTTCTAATCCATGAGCCATACTTAGTTTATCATCCATAACTAATAAGCCATGCAAAAAAGTTTTTGCTTCAAAATATAAAGAATGATTAATATAGTCTTCTGGACGAGTAAATTCTTGTAAATGAACGGCAAACACATCCTTAAATATATCTTTGGTGTTAATGTGACTCACCTCATGCCAAACTGGTTTTAATGCTTGAGCGATTATTTTATTGGGTATTAAACGATGCCAAAAATTATAATATTTGTCAATATAATGATCAAAATCATCATTAATTACTGCCCGATAATAACGCCAAGGATAACCGCCAAAAAGTTCATCTCCTCCTGCACCTGCTAAAACAACTTTAACAAATTTACTGGCTAATTGTGCTATATAAAAATTAGGATAACTTTGTCCCATTCTTGGTTCTTCGAGATGCCAAGTTAATTTAGGTAATATTCTCTCCATATCTCCAGCTTTTAAAACCATTTCGTAATGTTCAGTTTTACATAAATAAGACATATATTCAGCTTTTTCTCGTTCATCATAAGCTAACTCTAACCCTGACGCTGAATGTAAATCAAAACCACAGGTAAATGTTTTCAAATAGGGTAATTCATTAGATGCGATCGCTGTAATTGATCCTGAGTCTATTCCACCACTTAAATAACTTCCTATGTCCACATCACTAATTAATTGTCGGTTAACTGCTTGACAAAATAAGCGATCAAGTTCTTCTAAATATTCTTGTTCATCTTGAGGTTGATCTGGTTCGTTAAAATAATAATCCCAATATCTGTTTAGTTTGATAAATTTTGATTCAAGGGATATCTTAATAAATGTGCCTGACGGTAAAAGTTTAATCCCTTTAAATAGAGTTGTATCAGTAAAAAAATTCTGGAAAGTAAAATACTCTAATAAAGCTTCTTTATCTATTTCTATTTTATAATTAGCATGGGCTAAAATTGCTTTAATTTCTGATCCAAAGAGAAAAGTATTTCCTTGTTGAGTATAATATAAAGGTTTCGTTCCATAGCGATCTCTTGCCAAAAATAACTCTTTTTTTTGCTTATCCCAAATAGCAAAAGCAAACATCCCATTAAATCTAAGTAATGCATTTTCTCCCCATTCTACATAAGAATAAAGGACAACTTCTGTATCAGTACGAGAGTGAAATTGATAACCTAATGATTCTAATTCAATTTTTAATTCTTGATAATTATAAATTTCCCCATTATAAATAAGAACATACCGTCCATTTTTAGTAATCATGGGTTGATGTCCCGCAGGGGATAAATCTATAATGGCTAAACGACGATGTCCTAAACCGATACAACCATCAATATAAAAACCTTCTCCATCAATTCCACGATGAGCGATCGCTTCTGTCATTTGATGAAGAATCACAGTTGATATAGGCTTTTGATTGAGGTTGAAAATTCCTGTTATTCCACACATTATTTTTTTTGGGACACCACTGTAATCCCTGATTCTTGAATATTCATATGTTTAATACTGAGATTAGCCATTTCACAAAATGACATAACTTCTTCCGGGGTATGGCGGTGACAGTTTAGAGGTCTGAACCAGTCAAAGTTAACGTGATTCATAAGTATCTCGTTTTGACCATTTAAAAGCAAAAGTATCTTTTGTTTGTTCTTGAGTCAATGAATAATCTTGTTCAACGGTAGTATTTTCCTTAATAATTCCTAATCTTTGTAAAGCAGACATTGTTATTATCCTCCTAAATAGTTTTTAAAATTTGAACAGTATACTCATAATCTTCTGATTCCATTTGATTGTGTAAAGGAATAGCCATTGAAAAATGATCACAATCCCTTGCTTTTGGATAATCTTCTGATTTAAAACCAAATTTATTTTGATAATATCCTAATAAATGAATAGCATGAGTCCCAGGACGGGTACTAATGCCTTTTTGTTGCAATATTTCCATTATTTCATTACGAGTTTTGGGCGCTTTGGTTTCATCAATATAACATACATAAGATTGCCAACCATGACTATAATTTTGTGGTACTTTTGGTGTTTTTAGCCATGATATGTCTGCCAATTCTTGAGTGTAAAATTCAGCCCATTGTTGACGTTGTTTAATAAATTGATCTAATTTACTTAATTGTACTAACCCTAATGCTCCTTGTAAATCAGTCATCCGATAATTAAACCCTAATAAATTAAATTCAGGTAATATATAGGGTTTGTTTCCTAAATGTCTTTGTTCTTCAGAAATACTTGCTCCATGATTTCTTAATACTCTAATTTTTTCAGCTAAATTGTCATTATTAGTGGTAATCATTCCTCCTTCCCCTGTAGTTATGGACTTACGAGGATGAAAAGAAAATGCACCAGCATCTCCTAAACTTCCGGCTGAACGACCTTGATAAAAACTTCCCGCAGCACAAGCCGCATCTTCAATGATAGCAACATGAGGAGCGATTTTTTTAATACTATCTATATCAGCACATAAACCAAATAAATGAACAGGAATAATTACTTTAGTTTTTGCTGTTAACTTGGCATAAATTTGTTTAATATCTATATTAAATGTATCGGGGTCAACATCAACAAAAATAGGTTTTGCCCCACAATGTAGCACTACATTAGCAGTGGCGACCCAAGTAAAAGCTGGTACAATTACTTCATCTCCTTCACCAATTCCTAAAGCTATTAAGATTAGATGAAGTGCGGTAGTACAGCTAGTTGTAGCTATGGCGTGTTTTACTTGATGCCGTTTGGCAAAAGCTTGTTCAAAAGCTGCTACTTTCGGTCCTTGAGTTAACCATCCTGTCATTAGAGGTTCTCGTAAAGCTTGCCACTCTTCCTCACCAGCAGAAGGTGTAGAAATTGGGATGTTGCGTTTTTCAATCATTTCCTATACCCACTTGATTACGTCTTCTTGCTACTTCTTCCTTATGACTATTACGCCACTCAATTAGTTTTTTGATCCCATCAGTGAGTTCAACATCCGCTTTGAACCCAATTTCCTCTGCTGCTTTTTTCGGACAACCAACCCGATTTTTGACAAAAGTTTGTCCACCTGGTTCATACTGAATTTTTAAATCAGAACCAGTAATTTCTAAAATGAGTTCTGCTAATTCCTTAATTGTCGTCTTGACACCTTTGCCTACATTGTAAAAGCTATCAGTCACATTAGATTTCATTGCACATACATTAGCTTTGGCACAATCTCCCACATAAACAAAATCATAAGCTTGAGAACCATCACCATAAACAACTGGAGGTAATCCCTGATCCAAACGATCCAAAATTTTCATAATCACGGCTATATAAGCACCCCGATAATCTTGACGTGATCCATACACATTCATATAGCGTAAACCAACATAATCAAAATGTTTTTCCGTTCCCTTATAACGATGATAAAGAGCGCGGCACATTTGTTCACCTGCAACTTTAGTTGCACCGTAAAAATTGGTATTGTTATATGGGTGGTCTTCTGTCATTGGTTCTGCTACTGCATCCCCATAAACAGATGCTGAAGATGAGTAAACTAGTCTTTTTACGCCATTATTAATACACGCTTCCAAGACATTAAATGTACCACCAATATTGACTTCAAATGCAGAACGAGGGAAATCCCAGCAGTGCAGCAGCCACAACGCTGCAAAATGGAAAACTCCATCAATATCTTTCATAGCTTCATTCAAAATATCACGATGCAGTAGTTCCCCACCTAGGGGAAAAATATTAACACGAGAGTCTTTTAATGATTCAATAATATTCCCTAGACTACCTCGTGTAAAATTATCATAGATGCGAATTTCCGCTACATCTTCTTGTAACAGGCTATCAACCGTGTGCGAACCTATTAAACCGGCACCACCAATAACAAGAAACCGTTTTCCTTTGAGATCCATTCCTCAAACCTCATTATTCAATGCTTGTTCAACGGTTGCTACTACTTGCTCAATAAATGACTGTTCCATCTCCGGCCAAATTGGCAAACTCAGCACCTCACCAGTTAGCATATCACTCACTGGATTTTTAGGATACTTTTCTTTATAAACTGGCAATTGATCTTGGGGAATAGGATAGTAAACCATAGTGCTAACCCCCTGTTCTCCCAGATATTTCTCTACTTGCTCACGCTTACCATCTAAAATCCTAATTGTATATTGATGAAATACATGACCATCAGTAATTTCAGGAGTAAGTACACCTGTAATATCTGCTAATAGATGATTATAGGTTTTAGCCACTCCACGCCTACCTTCATTCCATTTATCAATATAGGGTAATTTAACCCGTAAAATTGCTGCTTGCAAGGTATCTAAACGAGAATTATAACCCAAAACCTCATTATGATATTTCTTTTTCGCTCCATGTACCCGCAACATTCTGGCAATTTCTGCTACTTGATTATCATCGGTAACAATTAAGCCACCATCACCATAAGCCCCTAAATTCTTAGAAGGAAAAAATGAGTACGCCCCTATATGACCAATCGTACCTGTGTGTTTACCATTAATATGATCAGAATTATAGTATTTAGCACCAAATGACTGAGCGCAGTCTTCAATCACTTTTAACCCATACTCACTAGCAATTTCCATAATTGCCCCCATTGCAGCCGGATTACCATAAAGGTGAACTGGCATAATGGCTTTAGTACAAGATGTGATTTTAGACTTAATTGCCTCTGGATTAATATTAAAAGTATGAGGATCTATATCGGCAAATATTGGCGTTGCACCTACATTACTAATTGATTCTGCGGTAGCAAAAAAGGAAAAGGGTGTAGTAATAACTTCATCCCCATTACCAATTCCCAAAGACCTTAACCCAATTACTAGAGCATCTGTACCAGAGTTGACGGCGATCGCGTGTTTAACTCCTAAATATCCAGATACTTCTTGTTCAAATAGTTTCACATCTGGTCCCATAATAAACTGGCCAGACTCTAAAACGCGCTCAATAGCCGCGTGAATTTCTTCCTTAATAGAGTTATATTGAGGTTTTAGATCAAGGACGGGAATTTTCATCAGGTTTATACAATCCTTTTAACTTCTGTTGCTGATACTTGTTGATACTTTGTTTGGGTTGAGTCAGTAGCGTAGCCATCCCCATCAAACTCTAACACATCCCCATAGGCACTCATCCAACCAATAATTTTGGCAGGTACTCCAGCTACCATAGCATAGGCTGGTACATCTTTTGTTACCACAGCGCCAGCAGCAACAAAGGCATTTTCATGTAAAGTCACACCGCAAACAATAGTAGCATTAGCGCCAATACTTGCACCTCTTTTTACCAAAGTTTTGTGATAATCATTACTGGTATTGCGTGGAAACTCACATCTTGGTGTTTTGACATTTGTAAACACCATACTAGGACCACAAAAAACGTAGTCTTCTAAAATTACTCCCTCATACAAGGAAACATTATTTTGGATTTTACAGAAATTACCAATAACTACATTATTAGCAACTAAAACATTTTGTCCAAAAACACAATTTTCCCCTATTTTGGCTTTACTTAAAACATGACAAAAATGCCATATTTTCGTACCTTTACCAATCTCAGCACCTTCATCTACATAAGCCGATTCATGGACAAAATATTCAGTCAATTTACACCTCCTTGGGATCAATAATTTTGCCTTTAGATTGTAGCGATATTTGTGCCGCTTGTAAAACTGTTAAGACATTGATTCCATTGTCCACATCTGTTACAGGAGTTTGTCTGGTTTGAATACAATCTAAGAAATGCTGACATTCTAATTTAAGAGGTTCATTTTGCTCAACAGCAATGGGAGTATGAGATTTCTTCTCTAAAATAGGAATACCATTTAATACTGTAATTTGCTGATCGTATAGGACGAGTTTAGCATCTTTAGAAACATCATCAAATACTAAAGTACCAGCATCACCAACTACTACCAGACGGTGTTCTTTAAAGGGATGAAGCCAACTTGCAAAAACATGAGCTTTCACATTTTGGCTAAACTCTAAATTAATCACACAGAAATCTTCTACTTGAGTTACATTAGCACTACCAAACGCTTGCACTGTATGAGGAATTTCTCCCAAAAACCCTAAAATCATACAAATATCATGGGGGGTAAAACTCCATAACACATTTTCTTCCGTGCGAATTTTGCCAAAACTCAAGCGGTTAGAATAGATATATTGAATTTTGCCAATTTTACCATCAGTGACAATCTGGCGTAGTTTTACCAAAGCAGGATGATATTCTAGAAGATGTCCAACCATCAAAATCTGATTACTTTGATTAACGGCAGATTTAATATCAATTGCATCTTGTAGATTTAAAGCTAAAGGTTTCTCTACAAATACATCCTTTCCTGCTGTCAATGCCTGTATTACCAAATCAAAGTGAGTAATTGCAGGAGTAGCAATCACCACTCCTTGTATATCTGGATTTGCTAATACTTCAGCAAAATCTGTTACTCCTTCGACATTAAACTTTGTTGTTAATTCCGTTAAAGTTTGTTGATTCGCATCACAAATTAACCGTAATGCGCCAAGTTCAGAAAAATTACGAACTAAGTTTTTTCCCCAGTATCCTGTACCGATAACTGCTATATTTTGATTATTTTCAGACATTGCTAAACTTATATACCTCTGTATTTTGTAGATTTTTTTAAATTGAAGGAATTGAACATTAAGCAGTTACAGTATTTTTACTGACCAACCCTTTTCTTGCCAAAATATGTCTTGTATCCACAATTAAAGTAGCGTGATCTGAAACTAATTGATAATCTACATCATCGTGATCTGTCACAATAATAATTGCATCAGAACTTTCTACCAATTCTTTAGTTAATGATAGAGATTTCATATCAATTTCAGGGTAATGACGATGATGTGAACAGGTTGGTGCATTAGGATCATGATATTCCACAATTGCACCTTGACGTTTTAACAGTTGGATAATCTTTAAAGCTGGACTTTCACGTTGATCATCTACATTTTTCTTATAAGCAACGCCTAAAAGCAGTATACGTGAATTTTTCAAAGATTTTCCTTGGTTGTTAAGACTTTCTACCAGTCTACCTAATACATAATAAGGCATGGAATTGTTTACTTCCCCAGCCAATTCAATAAACTTCATGGATAAGTCATATTCTCGCGCTTTCCATGTCAAATAAAAAGGATCAATGGGAATACAATGTCCTCCCCAACCTGGTCCTGGATAAAATGCTTGAAACCCAAAAGGTTTAGTTTTTGCAGCTTCAATTACTTCCCAAACATCTATATCCATCCTTTGGAATAATATTTTTAGTTCATTCACTAAAGCAATATTAACTGCTCGATAAGTATTTTCTAAAATTTTAGTTGCTTCTGCTGTTCTAGTTGAAGAAACTGCTACTGTTTGGACAATAATTTGATTGTATATATCTACTGCAACTTCAAGACAATTTGCAGTCATTCCGCCTACAACTTTAGGAATTGTCACAGTAGAATATTCGGAATTTGCAGGATCTTCTCTTTCTGGAGAATACGCTAGAAAAAACTCTTCTCCTACTATTAAACCTTTGCTGGTTAATATTGGTAGTATTACTTCATCTGTTGTACCAGGATAGGTGGTACTTTCTAATACAATTAATTGCCCTTGTCTCAAGCATTTAGCGATCGCTTGGGTGGTATCAATAACATAAGTTAAATCTGGTTCTCTATGCAAATTAAGAGGGGTAGGTACACACACAATTAATACATCAGCTTCGTGCAACCTATTCATATCAGTAGTTGCACTAATTAACTTATTACCTAATTTCTCAGAAGGAATATGACGAATATAAGACCGTCCTTGAATAATTTTCTCGACTTTGTACTTATCTACATCAAATCCAATCACAGAAAACCCTTTTTCAGCAAAAGCTGTTAAAAGTGGTAATCCAACATATCCAAGCCCAATAATACCTACTTTTCCTTGTTTGTTAGCTATTTTTTCTTTTAGTTCTTTTAAATACATACTTGACACCTTTAACACCTAAAAAAGATTTATTTTCCAATACGACTACATACCATAACAGAAATTACGCAATTTACATAAGGTATTTGGCGAAAACCAAAAATACTCAGGAGCTATAAATTGGTTTTGATACAACTGTTTTTTTAAATTCCCTATCTACCACAAAGAAAAGGCCATCTAGGGAAGTAACCCAGTAAATATCCATAATCCAAAGGTAAGGTTATTATCTGGTAAACCATGTAAACTGTTTAGTTTGACTTTCAGTACAATAGAAAATACATAAGTATAAATTAGTAGTTATGTAAGTTGATTTACGAGTAGCCATAAATTTCCCAACACTGATCCTTTATACCTTACTTCCAAGTCTCGACGAACTAAAATCCTTAATAGATCAAATTTAGTCCACCATTTTTCATGTAGTGGCAAAATACGTCTGAGTTTACCTGCTTTACGTATAAATGTCTTGATTGTAGGTATTGTTTCAACACTTCTAAAGTAGTTAAAGTTGCGTAGAGATGTATGTAAGTTTCTGCCACGGGTTCTCCATCAGCACTAGGATATTCAATGGTGACATCAGTTAGGTTTATTGTTGTAGTCATCATTTTCTCCTAATTTACACTATCAGGATCTACACCGAGCGATCGCAATTTTTCTGCTAGTTTATCAGCTCGTTGACGTTCATTTTCAGCTTTTCTAATTTCTTCTAAATTAGCTTCTTCTGGTGTAGGAACTAATCTGCCTTCAACAGTAAAATATCTTAACTGATCTTCCCAAATTCCTAAGTATAAACCTATTTCTGTAGAAACTAACGTCACCTTATGCCTTCGGCACTAAAATCTAAAATTCCCGGTCAATTGTCAATTAATCAAATATTTCTAATCTTTCAATAATGAACCATTCGTGATACAAAATTGCTAGAAAGAAATTTTCATTTTTCAGACGGTCACAAACTGCCATAAAGCCTGAGAAGAAAGGGTCATCTTCATAAGTAGTATCAGATAAAAATAGTGTAAGTGATTTTTTATCTTCAGCCCAAATAGAACGGATTATGGAAATATTGGAATGATGAGATTTATCCACTGGTAATAATACTGAATATCCATCAATTTCCATAAATTCCGGTTCTTCATATTGCAAAACAGATGACCAATTTTCTGGTCCTTCATGTTTTTCAATAATTCTATCCCACCTAACCAGTTTGATTTTTTCTAAAGTTTCAAGTGATATATCTGATAGTTTCATAGGTTTTATTTAGGGTTTTCTTTGCTGCTTGAGAAAATTTGACTATTCCCAGAATCTATAGGTTCTTAAGATAAACAGAACGATGATAACGGTTTGAATCCATTCATGGCACTAATGAGATCGTCATGAGAATAGATTTCTGGTGTGATACTTGGGTAAATCCTATCTCTTTTAAAAAGAAGTTACAAACTATCAGGTTCAATACCTAACTCTTTTAACCGTTGAATCAAAATTGCTACTTTTGCCTCCGCTTCATCAGCCCTTTGACGTTCAGTTTCCGCCTTTTGGCGTTCAGATTCAGATTTTTGACGTTCAATTTCTGCTTGTTGAAGGGCAATTTCAGCTTTTCTAATTTCTTCTAAATTAGCTTCTTCTGGTGTAGGTATCAATCTCCCCTCAACGCTAAAATACCTCAATCTATTTTCAAATATTCCTAAATATAAACCTAATTCCTGACTCCAGTACCAGCCATTTTCCGAAGGAGCAATACTTTCGTATTCATTTCCTACTAATCTCCAACCTACTAATTCTAAGGTATCTGGGGAAAACCAAAAATATTCAGGAGTCCTAAATCGGTTCTGATATAGCTCTTTTTTTAGTCCTCTGTCTACTTTAGATGTAGAGTCAGAAAGTAGCTCAATAATCAAATTTGGATATTGACCATTTTCTTCCCATATTACCCAAGAAGCACGGGGACGTTTTTGGGTGTCTTTGACTAGAAAAAAGTCTGGGCCTCTAAAGTCTCTATTTTTTAACTGTTGTCGGCTATAGTAAATACTCAGATTTGCACCAATAAAGAAATCTTCTCGATCACGCCATAACCATTCTAAACAAGTTACTAATATTAATAGTTGTGTATAATGTAAGGAGCTTTCCATTTCTGGTTCGTCGCTGAGTAGTTCCGTACAATCTGGCATTAATGCTTCTATTTCTTGTGCGGTTAAAGCCATATATTTGATGAGGATAAGTTACTATCTTTGGTTAATTATAAACTATCAGGATTTACTCCGTGGAATTAAGTAGATAGACGAGGGAAAACCAAAATGTGTAAAGCAATGTTAAGAGGAGGGATAATTGGTGAACTACCCACACTGACTTGGAGTACCAAGTACAGTGTGGGCTTCTGTACTCACGGGGGAGTGCCGCAACTTAGACTTTCGCCCAAGTTTTGGTCTTATCTCCCCTCCTACAGCAGAGACGGCTGCACCTTCCGCCTTTATAATTCTGATACCCTCTGTCCTAATATTTATCGCTGCATTTCCATCTCTATCATGATGAGTACCAC